>JAESUC010000163.1 GCA_016763285.1 Pseudomonas sp. | reverse complement strand
CCCTACGAGAAGCAGTACATCCGCAAGGACGGCACCCGTTGGTGGGCGCTGTTTGCGGCAAAGAAGCTCAATCCCGATCTGGCTTTCGAGTTTGTCATCAATATTTCCGAGCGCAAGGAAGCCGAGCAGGCGCTGATCCAGAGTGAGCGGCGGCTGCGTTCGCTCATCGAGGCGGTACCCCAGCTGGTATGGCGCTCAGCCAGTTACGGCGACTGGACCTGGGCGAGCAGCCAGTGGATCGAATATACCCATATGACCTCCGCCGACAGCCAGGGCCTGGGCTGGATCTCCGCGCTTCACCCCGATGACAGGGAGGCAGCGCGCAGGGGCTGGCAGCAAGCCTCGCCGGATGGCGCCATCAGTTTCGACTGTCGGATATGGAATGCACAGGGTCAATGCTACGAGTGGTTCCAGACCCGTGCGACACCGGTAGAGGGTGATGGCCAGCACCTGGTCGAGTGGGTAGGTACGTTCACCAACATCAACGAGCAGGTCATTGCCCGTGAGGAGTTGCGGCGCAGCCAGGCCGAACTGGAGCATCGGGTTGCCGAGCGCACTGCCGAGCTGCAGCAGGCCATCGACGCTCTGCATGGTGAGGCCCGTGACCGCCAGAAAGCCGAAGAGCAGCTCCTGCAGAGTGAAAAACTCAAGGCGATCGGCCAGCTCACCGGCGGGATCGCCCACGACTTCAATAACCTGCTGGCGGGTATCAGCGGCAGTCTGGAAGTCATCCAGCTGCGGGTGTCATCCGGGCGCACCGAGGGGCTGGAACGCTATACCGACATGGCGCTGTCCTCGGTCAAGCGTGCTGCGGCCCTGACGCATCGACTGCTCGCGTTCTCCCGTCAGCAGTCCCTTGCCCCGAGGGTGGTGCAGCCCGCCAGGATCATCTCCGAGCTGGAGGATCTGATTCGGCGCACGGTGGGCCCGAGTATCAGTCTGGTCTGTCGGCTGGCCGACGATGAGCCGGTACTCTGCGATCCGGGGCAGCTGGAAAACGCCGTGGTCAATCTGGCGATCAATGCCCGGGATGCCATGCCGGCTGGCGGCGAGCTGATCATCGAAGTCCGTCGGCACTCCATCAGTGGCGCACTGGCTGCCCAGCGCGAACTGCCCACTGGTGAGTACGTGGGTATATCGGTGACCGACAATGGCGAGGGCATGCCACCGGAGGTGCTGGCTCGCGCCTTTGATCCGTTCTTTACCACCAAGAAGATCAGCGAGGGCACCGGGCTTGGTCTCTCGATGGTCTACGGTTTCGCCCAACAGTCCGGCGGCCAGGCCAGGATCCACAGCACACCCGACGTGGGCACGACAGTGACCCTGTATTTTCCGCGGCAGGAGGGCAAGGAGTCCGTGGTGGTCGCCGAACCGGACCCCTACCGGATGCAGAGAGCCAGGGGCGAGACCGTGCTGGTCGTGGATGACGAACAGGCAGTGCGTCATCTGATGATCGAGGTGCTGCAGGATCTCGGCTACCAGGTGGCTGAAGCCGCCGATGGACCCGGGGCGCTCGATATTGCCGAGCGGCTGGATCATATCGATATTCTGGTGACCGATGTGGGGTTGTCTGGTCCGATCAACGGCCGGGATCTGGCGGAACAGTTGCGCTCGACGCGCGATGGGCTCAAAGTCCTCTTCGTCACCGGTTTTGCTGCCGACCAGAGCCTGGAGCAGGCCACCAGCAAACCGGATACGCGTCTGCTGACCAAGCCATTCAGTGTGGACGCCCTGAGCAAGTGGGTACGTTTTCTGCTGGACCAGAACGACAGCGGGTCCTGATTTCCTCCGATAGAGCGCGCCATGGTTGCCAAACTTACCGAAAACACCCAGGGCGTCGCTTACGGCGTTGCTGCGTATACGATGTGGGGCTGTTTTCCGCTGTTCTTTGCGCTCTTCGAGGGTGTACCGGCTTACGAGGTCCTGATCCACCGGATCATCTGGTCCTGTGTCTTTCTCGCGCTGGTGATCACTCTCATGCGGCGCTGGCACCCGGTCAGGGACGCCCTGGCGCGGCCCGGACGTCTCGGCAGGGTGCTGGGTTGCGCGCTGCTTATTGCGCTCAACTGGGGCGTATACATCTATGCGGTGGAAACCAGGCACGTACTGCAGGCCAGCCTGGGGTATTTTCTCACGCCGCTGGTCAACGTAGCCCTGGGCATGCTGATTCTGCGGGAACGGATGGCGGTGTTGCAGGGGGTGGCGGTGGCCCTTGCTGCTGCGGCCATACTGCTGCAGCTGGTAATGCTGGGCACCATGCCGTGGATCAGTCTGGTGCTGGCGCTGAGTTTTGGCACCTACGGATTGTTGCGCAAGCAGATACTGCTGGACGGTCTCTC
Organism: Pseudomonas sp.; assembly: GCA_016763285.1. Classification (GTDB taxonomy): domain Bacteria; phylum Pseudomonadota; class Gammaproteobacteria; order Pseudomonadales; family Pseudomonadaceae; genus Halopseudomonas. The sequence goes on along the minus strand of JAESUC010000163.1, from coordinate 2,564 downwards.
CGGGCTCTTTGTCGAGACATTGTTGCTGCTCCCGGTCGCATTGCTGGTTCTGCTGGGAATGGTTGAGCTGGGGCTGTCCCAGTTCTCCGGTGAGGTGCGCACAACGCTGCTGCTGATCGCCAGTGGTGTGGTGACGGCTTTGCCGCTACTGGCATTTGCCGGTGCAGCCAGGCGCTTGCGCCTGGCGACGGTCGGCTTTCTGATGTACATCAACCCGAGCATGCAATTCGTGATCGCGCTGCTGGTGTTCAACGAGGCGATCACGCCGATCCAGGTCGCCAGCTTTGCCCTGATCTGGCTCGCCCTGGTGCTCTATTCCTGGTCAACCTGGCGGACCCTGCAGGCCGACCGCAGGCGCCAGACCGGCTTATAGCGCCTTGTGGCGGCGGATGAACTGGGCGGTTACCTCGGGTTGGGTGACCGGCAGCATATGCCCGCCGGAAATCAGCTCAAGCTCTACATTCGGCGCGGCCTCGGCCATGGCTTCGCCCTGTTCGCGGTAGTCGAGAATCCGATCCTCGCGACCGTAGAGCACCGAGATCGGCAACGTCAGTAAGGCGTACTGCTGCTGCATCAACGGCAGGACGTCAGGCAGGGCGTTCATGTCTTCGGACGCCGCGATGAACTGCGACGGCCGCAGCCCCAGCAGACCACCACCGCGGACCGGAAAGTCCTTGGGCACGCTCTCGGGACCGAAAACGATATCCATGACTTTCTCGCGCTGCAGGATTGATCCGGGGGTCGCCAACGTCCAGGCCACCAGGCGGCGCAGCCATGGCCAGCTCACCTGCAATGCGGCAAAAGCCTTGGAGGTTTCCGAGGGCATATGGGTAAGGGGTGCGACCAGGGCCAGGCCGGCGACCTTGTCCGGGTAACGCAGGGCCGTCGCCAGGGCAACCGCGCCGCCCAGTGAATGGCCGACGATCAGTGGCTTGCCCAGACCCAGGGCGTCAATCATGCCTGCGACCACATCAGCCTGTACGCTGAGTGATGCGGAAGACTTCGGGTGACGCAGGGAGTAGCCACTGCCCGGACGATCAATCGCTATCACGCGATGGTCCCGGGCCAGCTCGCCGAGCACGCTGTAGCTGAAGTTCTGCGCCACGCCGCCGAGGCCGTGGATCATTACTATGGTCGGGGCACCGTCTCGGGAGGTGCCCTGCTCGAGATAGTGCATGCGGTTGCCCATGATGGTCACAAACCGGCCTTCGGGCGGCAGCCCCATGCGCACCCTCATGGCAATAAACGCGGTAAACAGAAAAAGTCCGCCGAGAAACAGCGAGAGAAGGATAATCAGGGCGCTGAACAGGTAATTCACCGGCACATTCCTTTTGTGGGGCAGAAATTCAGGGAGTCTTCTGCGTTGCTAGGCCTGGCAGCAGGCGCCAGTAGTTGACCGGCATCAGGCGTTCCAGCCATGACAATACCCGCGAATCGTTACCGACAATAACCCGGGGCTTGTCGCGTTCGATACCCCGCAGAATGATCTCCGCTGCCCTGGCCGGCGGCATCCGCAACAGTTTTTCCGCCTGCTTGAGCTTGAGCGCGTGTTCGGCGGGATCGACTCCCTCCGGTGGCCGGGCGCTGGTGGCGATGGCCGTGGCGACCCCGCCTGGATGCACCACGGTTACGCCAACAGGGCCGCCATGCAGTTCCAGACGCAGTGCATTGGAGAAGCCGCGCACAGCGAATTTGCTTGCACAATAGGCCGTCTGGCCGGCGGGCGTGATAAAACCGAACAGGCTGGAAATATTGACGATCCGCGCAGCAGGGCGCTGCTTGAGCAATGGCAGGAAGGCGCGGGACATGCACACCACACCGTCAAAGTTGATCGCCATCAGCCAGTCGAAGTCCTCGGTGCTGACCTCCTCGAAGGTGCCACCCAGGGCGACACCGGCGTTGTTGATCAGCAGATCAACCTGACCATGTTCGGCCATGACAGCCTGGGGCAGGGCGGCGACAGCGGAGCGACTGGCCACGTCCAACGGGTGCTCGCTGACCTTCACGCCCAGCGCGCGCACCTGGGTGGCTGTTTCGGCAAGGGCCTCGGGGTTCACGTCCGCGAGGGCCAGATGGCAGCCAGCCTGGGCCAGGGCGTTAGCCAGGGCGCGGCCGATGCCACTCCCCGCGCCGGTAATTACTGCAACACAATCATGAACTTGCATGGCTATTGATATCCTTTTTATTGGAACTGCATCACGCCGTCGTCGACCCGGCCGTACTGGATTGTCAGTTTGTCCTGCAGGTAGTTCTGGTGTACCTGCCAGGGCTTGCGATCGCCCTGTTTGGGCAGCATGCCCTCGGCACGCTTGACGTACCCGGAAGTGAAATTGAGGAAGGGTGCGTCTTGCACATCGGCGTCGCGTCGCGGCACCGCCACGCGGTAACCCTTGCGATCCATGAACTGCAGTAATCGGCAGGTATAGTTCGAGGTCAGCTCCGCCTTGAGGGTCCAGGACGCATTGGTGTAGCCGAAGGTCAGGATCAGGTTGGGAATGTCGCTGAGCATCATGCCCTTGTAGGCGGTGTGGTCGCCGAACGCGACGGCTTCGCCATCCACGCTG
>JAESUC010000162.1 GCA_016763285.1 Pseudomonas sp. | reverse complement strand
GGCTCGGAATCATCCTGCTGCGCAGGTGCGCCCAGACTCTCGACCTGATCGCCGAGCCCCTCGAGGATCTGATCTTCGGCACGCTTGTTCAACACGACAATATCGATACGCCGGTTGATCGGGTTGAGGGGGTCGGCGCGGTCAAACAGCGCCGAGTCGGCAAATCCGACTACCCGGGCCAGCTGGTTTTCCGGATAGCCTGCTGCCAGCAATGTGCGGCGTGCCGCATTGGCCCGCTCGGTGGACAACTCCCAATTACCGTAGCCGCGGCGACCAACAAAGGGCGCAGCATCGGTATGACCGCCGATACTGATCTTTTTCGGCACCACGGCGATGGTGTCGCTCAGCGCCAGCAGGATCTCCTCGAAATAGGGTCGCAATTCGGGGCTGCCGCTGGCGAACATGGGACGGTTCTCGGCATCGACAATCTGGATTCTGAGACCGTCCTGGGTGATCTCCAGCAGAATCTGATCCTTGAAGCGCTGCAGGACGGGCTCCACATCGATCTTGTTCTGCAGTTCCTGCAGCAACATCTCCAGCTCGCGTTTTTCCACCTGTTCGCTGATCACCTGCTCGACCGTCTTGGAGGCAGACTCGCTCTGGGTGTCGTCCGGTATCGGGGATTCGTCTTCCCTGATATCGCTCAAGGTTCGATCCGGGGCCACGGTTGGCGTACCACCGAGATCGATCGCGTAGGGGCTGCCGCCCTCCTCGAAACCGATAGGATCATTGAAGTAGCCGGAAATCTGCTGGAGCTCTTCGGGGCTGGCGACGGTCAGCAACCACATCACCAGAAAGAACGCCATCATGGCCACGGCAAAGTCGGCAAACGCGATCTTCCACGCTCCGCCGTGATGGCCCCCTGCAGAGCGCTTGATGCGCTTGACGATAATCGGCTGATTATTGTCCACCGATCAGCGCCCCTTCACCGACTCTTCCAGCTCCAGGAAGCTTGGACGGTGTTCCGGCAGCAGTGCCTTGCGACCGAATTCAACCGCAAGCGCCGGCGGCAATCCCTGGGCGCTGGCGACCAGACACATCTTGATCGCTTCGTAGGTGTTGGCCTCTTCATGGGCTTCATGCTCCATAGCCGCAGCGAAGGGGCCGACGAAGCCATAAGCCGCCCAGATACCCAGGAAGGTACCTACCAGAGCGGTCGCCACCTTCTGACCAATTTGAGTGCTGTCGGCGTCGCCGAGAATACTCATGGTGATCACGATGCCGAGCACCGCCGCCACGATACCGAATGCCGGCAGACCGTCGGCGATACGCGTGACCGCGTGACTGGGGCCCTCGAGCTCCTCGGTCAGGCTGGATATCTCAACATCGAACAGCGCCTCCAGCTCGTGGGGCGCCATGTTGCCCGTGGCCATGATGCGCAGGTAATCGCAAATGAACTCGGTCATGTGCTTATCTTTGAGGATCGCCGGATACTTGCTGAATATCGGGCTCTCATTCGGCTCCTCGATATCCGCTTCGATCGACATCATGCCCTCGCGGCGGCTCTTGTTGAGAACCTCGTAGAGCACGCCGAGCACATCCAGATAAAAGGGCTTGCCAAACCGGTGACCGAAAAGGATGACAGGCGCCTTGCCAAAGACCTTCTTGATGGTGGTCAGATTGTTGGCAACCATGAAAGCGCCAAAAGCAGCACCACCGATGATCAGGATCTCGAAGGGATGCCATAGCGCGGCAAGCTTTCCACCGGACAGCATGAAGCCACCCAGCACACTGCACAGCACGACAAGATAACCGGCAATTTTCAACATAAACCCATCAGATTCCTTGAAAGATGCTAAACCGCCGCACTGCGGCAGCAAAACGGCCCTGTTCACGTTATAGTCTGGTGAGTAGCCAAGACACCCATTGTAAAGCCGCAAACCCCATGAGCACAGAACAAGACAATAAAAATGCGGTCGAAGATGATATCGGCAGACTGCGCCAAAGCCTGAACACCTTTGTATTGCCAATTGAAAAAAGGCAGCAGATGGAGCTGTGTAGCCATCTGGAGAGCGAGATGCTCAATCTGTCCGAACTCACCGGCAAGCTGCTGCGGGTGCCCGCTGCTGCCCTGCAGGTCTGCCGGGCAGCCGGAGAAGCCGCGCGGCGCAGGGACATTGACATACTGACCCTGGAGCACGCCTGCAACATGCTCGGCACCCAGCGCCTGGCCAGTATCATCAAGGCTTTGCCGGTCGTGGAGGCGGAGCAGATGCCGCACGCCTATCGCCAACTGTTGAGCATCAGCGAGCATGCCCTGGCCCAAGCACAAGGCCTTTTCGCCCACCGCATGGCACGCCTGTGGCACGAAGTCTCGCTTGCCAGCCTGCTGTTTCTTTCCCCCTGCTGGGTGCTGGTGTATCAGCGCCCGGAAGTATTCGCCGAGTGGGAGGCCCGCCATCTGGAGCAGAAAGCCCCCGGTACGGCCTTCAGTCGCTGGCTGATGGACAGCGATCATGTGCTGGGCCTGGCCCAGCAGCTGGCCGAGGACTGGTGGTTGCCCCCCTGGATTCTGCAGGGCTATCGCTCCCTTGGCAGCAGCCGTCGCACTATCGTCCGTGCACTGCATATCGCCCGCGACACCCAGCACCCCAGGGAACAGCAGGCGGCGCTGGATGCCGATCGCAACCTCTACCGCTGGTTGACGCTACCGGCCAACAGCCTGCTGATGGCCAACGGGCTGGCCCTGGGCGCGCACCACGACTGGGACGCAAGACACACGCGCCGCTGGCAGCAACTTACCGCACTCTATCTGGCCCAGGACGTAGCCGAGGTACAACAGGCGTCCCATGCCAATGCTGTCGAAAGCGCCAGGCAGCTTTATCCATCGAGCCAGGGCACCCTCTGGCTGCCGGCTGAAGCACTGATCTGGCCATACGGATCGCGGCGCCACCAGGGCAACCCATCGGCGGTCGCCATTGCACCGGACCAGCCCACCAGCCCGAACCCCCCGGGCGGTGTCGCGCTCTGGCGCGAGAACTGCCTGGCCCTGGCGCACCACCCCGAGCGATTCACCAGCCTGAGTGCGATCGTGGAGACCGCCATGCAGGCCGTCACGGCCGGCTTGCAGATAGAGCAATGCTGGGTGGCGCTGTACAACGCGCGCAAGCGCCAGCTCACCGTCTACGCAGCGACCGGCTTCGGCGCAGGGGCCACGCCAGCAGGGGTGCAACTGGGTGACTGCCGCGCCACGCCATGGGGCAAATGGCTGCAAAGCAGTAGCAGCCATGAGCTGAACGCGGCCAGCATGCGCCTGCAAAGCGACTTCCTGCCCGCCCCCCTGCGACAGATCATCGGCAACAGTACAGCCTGCCTGCTTGCGCTGACCCACAAGGACCAGATGATTGGTCTGCTGGGCAGCCAGTCCGCCCCCGGCGGTTCTGCACTGGACGAGAAACGGCGCAAGGCGCTGGACAAGACTGCAGCATGCCTGAGCCAGGCGCTCGTTGGCTTCATGCAACGGACCTGAGCCGGTATCATGCCCCCAACCCATCGCTGGAGAGCCGAATGACCAACGCATCGTTACCGCTGCTGATCGAGCCTGAGGATCTGCCGCCACATCTGGATCAGAACCGCTATCGCCTGGTCGATCTGTCCGCTGTGGAACAATATGCCCAGGCCCACATCCCCGGCGCCGTTCACCTGGCGCCGGCCCGGACCACTTCCGGCCCACCGGTTCCGGGCCTGCTCCCGCCCCCGGGGCAGTTACAACAGATACTGGGCGAGCTCGGCCACCACGAAGAGCTTCACTATATTGTCTACGACGACGAGGGCGGCGGCTGGGCCGGGCGTTTCATCTGGTTGCTCGACGCTATCGGCCACGCCCGTTACAGCTATATCAATGGCGGATTGAAAGCCTGGCTTGAAGCGCGGCTGCCCACGGAGCAGACCGCCAACCAGGCAACCCCGACCCAACCCCAGGTACAGATAGAGACCGGACCGAGCATGACCCTCGATGAGCTGCGCAACATGCTTGACAGTGACGAGCTGGTCATATGGGATGCGCGCTCTCCGGCAGAACACCGTGGCGAGAAAGTATTTGCCCGCAAGGGCGGCCATATTCCTGGTGCGGTCAACTTCGAGTGGACCGCGGGAATGGACGCCCAGCACGGCCTGCGCCTGCGTCATGACCTGGCCCGGCAACTGGAAGCCCTGGGAATAACCCGTGACAAGCAGATCGTCACCCATTGCCAGACGCACCACCGATCAGGTTTTACCTACCTGGCAGCGAAGATTCTTGGCTACCCCCGCGTCAAGGCCTACCCCGGCTCCTGGTCCGAGTGGGGCAACCATCCCGACACTCCCGTCGAATCCTGAGGAAAATACATGCGCGATCGCCTGTTCATCATCATGCAGTACCTGCTGCCCCAGCATCTGCTCTCCCGTCTGGCCGGATTTATCGCCGACTGCACATGGCCCTGGCTGAAAAATGCGTTCATCGGCTGGTTCGTAAAGCGCTACCAGGTGGACATGTCGGAGGCCAGGGTGGAAGAACCCACCGCCTACGCCTGTTTCAACGACTTTTTTACCCGCGCCCTGAAGGAGGGTGCGCGCCCCCTGGATCAGGCGACGGACAGCGTCCTCTGCCCCGCCGACGGCGCCATCAGCCAGTTGGGTGCCATTGAGCACGGGCGTATCTTCCAGGCCAAGGGTCAGAGCTTCAGCACCCTGGAACTGCTGGGCGGTAACCCTGAACATGCCGCCCTGTTCCAGGGCGGTCAGTTTGCCACGGTCTACCTGTCGCCCCGCGACTATCACCGCGTACATATGCCCCTGGGGGGCACCTTGCGGGAAATGATCTACGTGCCCGGAAAGCTGTTCTCGGTGAACCGCAATACTGCGGAGAACGTGCCGGAACTCTTCGCCCGCAACGAGCGGGTGGTATGCCTGTTCGACACCGACGCTGGCCCAATGGCCGTGGTGCTGGTAGGCGCCATGATCGTCGCTTCGGTCGAAACCCCCTGGGCCGGCCTGATCGCCCCACCGCGGCGCCAGTTGCGCACCCAGCGGTACGGTCAGCCAGCCCCTGCATTGGGCCGCGGTGAAGAAATGGGCCGCTTCAAGCTCGGCTCTACGGCCATTGTTCTCTTTGGCCCCGGCAGAACCGTATGGGACGAATCACTCAGGGCCGGTGATGCAGTCCGCATGGGCCAGGGCATGGGCCAGATTGTAGCGACCCAGGCCTGACAATCAGGCGCTCTCGAAACCGAACGCAATCACCTCACCGATGCGTTCGGCACCCAGCGCCAGCATCACCAGGCGATCCACACCCAGCGCCACGCCCGCACAATCGGGCAAGCCCGCCTGCAGCGCCTGAACCAGCCGTTCGTCGACCGGCAGCACGGGGCGACCCCATTGCCTGCGCAGCGCCTGATCGGAGTGAAACCGCCGGGCCTGTTCGTCTGCGTCTGTCAGCTCGAAATAGCCGTTGGCCAGCTCCATACCCTTGATGAACAGCTCGAAGCGCGCAGCACTGGGCACCCGATCATCCCCGTCCACCACCTGGGCGAGCGCGGCCTGGGAAGCCGGGAAGGCATATACCAGAGTGGGTTCGATCAATCCCGGTTCGATACAGTGGGAAAACAGCAACTCCAGCCAGCCATCGCGGCTCAGCTCCCCTGCATATCCGCAACGCCGTCGACCCTCTTGCGCCAGCCGGTCATCGTCGCACTGGTGTATATCCAGACCCAGCACCTCCTCGAACAACCGCGCATAGGGCACGCGTCGCGCCCGCTCGCAGCCGAGCACCGTGCAGACCAGTTCGTCCACCTCATCCATCAGACGGTGGTGGTCGAAACCCGGCCGATACCACTCCAGCATGCTGAACTCGGGATTGTGCCGAGCGCCAACCTCGCCGTTGCGAAACACCTTGCACAACTGCCAGATCGGGCCACTACCCGCCGCCAGCAGACGTTTCATGGGGTATTCGGGGGACGTCTGCAAATAGCGCCAGTCAGACTCGCCGCCACCGTCGGGAACGAAGGCGGTAGAGAAAGGGAACAGATTCGGATCGCTGACCGCGGCAGCCGAAAGCGCCGGGGTGTCGACCTCGAGCACGCCGCGCAGCGCAAAGAAATGGCGAATCCGATCGATGATCGCCGCACGACGACGCAGCGCGTCGATAGACGCAGAGGGCTGCCATTGCTGCATTACCAGTCTCCCACAAGCAAAAACCGGGGCCAGGCCCCGGTTCTCGTCAACATACCGCCGCGCCGGACGACGCGGACGCTTGGCCGTCCGTCAGGCGCGACCCACGTAGTCACCACTACGGGTATCGACCTTGAGCACATCACCCACGTTGATGAACAACGGCACCTTGACCACTGCACCGGTGACCAGCTTGGCTGGCTTGGTCCCGCCGCCCGACGTATCGCCGCGCACGCCAGGATCGGTTTCGGTGACTTCCAGCTCGACAAAGTTCGGTGCGGTCACGGCGATGGGCGCGCCATTGAACAGGGTCACCTGATAGACCACCTGCTCTTTCAGCCAGTTGCTCGCATCACTGACGGCCTTTTCATCCGCCGCGACCTGTTCGAAGGAGCCATCGGTCGCCATGAAATGCCAGAACTCGCCATCGGTGTAGAGATACTCCATGTCCCTGTCCATGACATCGGCGCCTTCGAGGCTGTCACCGGACTTGAAGGTGCGCTCATTGACCCGGCCGGTCTTGAGGTTACGCACCTTGACCCGGTTGAACGCCTGACCCTTGCCCGGCTTGACGTACTCGTTTTCGAGGATCGCGCAGGGATCGCCGTCGAGCATCACCTTGAGACCCGGCTTGAATTCGTTGGTAGAATAATTGGCCATACATTTCCCACTGACAGTTTGAACGGAACATCCGGTAACGCACAGAGCAAAGCCTGCAGCGAGCAGGACCAGAATGCGACCGACGTGGTGAACCGACGTCAGACGGATGCCCTGCCACCCATGCGCGGAAAACCGCAATGATACATGTATCTGCCACGCCTGTTGAACCCGCAAACTGGCAAAATCTGCTTGCCTCCAGCATTACTGACCCCGAGGAACTGCTGCGGCGGCTGAAACTCGATCCCAGCTTGCTGGCACCGGCACGGGCGGCGAGTCGCGACTTTGCCCTGCGGGTGCCGGAACCCTACCTGGCGCGCATGGTGCCCGGCGACCCCCATGACCCCTTGCTGCGGCAGGTTCTGCCCACCGGCGAGGAGCTGCAGGACCAGCCTGGCTATGTACTGGATCCGCTCGGGGAGCAGCATGCCAATGCTCTGCCCGGGGTCATACACAAGTACCATGGCCGCCTGTTGCTGATTGTCAGCGGCGGCTGCGCCGTCAATTGCCGATACTGCTTCCGTCGCCATTTTCCCTACGAAGAGAACAACCCGGGTACTGCCCAGTGGCAGAACGCCCTGGACTATATCCGCCAGGACGCCAGTATCAGCGAGGTCATCTTCAGTGGCGGCGACCCCCTGGCTGTCAATGATCGCAGGCTGGCCTGGCTGACGCGCGAGATAGCCGAGATCCCGCATGTCAGGCGCCTGCGCGTGCACAGCCGCCTGCCGGTGGTCATCCCGCAGCGGGTCACCCCCGGGATGATAGACGCCCTGTGTGGTACGCGGCTGCCGGTCACCATGGTGCTGCATGTCAATCATGGCAATGAAATTGATGCGGAACTGGGGCGGGCCATACAACAGATGCGCAGGGCCGGAATGACGCTGCTCAATCAGGCCGTCCTGCTGCGGGGGGTCAACGACCGGATAGAGCAACTTATTGTTCTGAGCGAAGCACTGGGCGATCAAGGAGTTATACCCTATTATCTCCATGTACTGGACCAGGTAAGAGGCGCGCAGCACTTCCATGTGGACGATGCGCAGGCCCGAGATCTGGTCGGCAGGATGCTGACACGGCTTCCGGGGTTTCTGGTTCCCCGGCTGGTGCGCGAGGTCGCTGGTGAGGCGGCCAAGGTGCCACTTCACGTGGATCTGGTAGTGGAGAGAGGTTCTACCGACCCATTTGCCTAGCATTCAGGCTGCAACGCCGTGGCACGGGTCAAGCAGGACTTCGCGCCGACCCGGGTTTGCTGCTAGAGTACTTGATATGTTGCCTTCTTTTCGCTTATTCGGAACCCGCTCCCAAAGCAGCGGGACTCAGACTGGATCGTTTGATAGGGACAAGACCGTTATGGATAGCACCGCCCAAAAGCTGAATTTGCGCATACCTCAGCAGAGCCTCAAATCATTGAGCTTTGCCGAGAGTAGCGAGAAGGGCATTGTGCAATGGATCGCCAATCTGCCCAAGGCCAATATCGGCGAGACAGCCAGACAACTGTACCAGGGCCTGATCGAGATCAACCAGCTCGAGATCGCGCCGGAAAAGCGCCTGGCGATTCTCGAGAAGATTCGCCCCGAGGTGCACTACGTCTGCAGCGCGCTGGCCAAGTACTATCTCGGTCAGTCGATCGTGCTCGAGGACAAGCCTCGCAAGGTCGCCAACCTGTCCCAGTCCCTGCAGAATCACCTGGCCAACGGCTACAAGATCGTTGTGGCGCAGGAGCGACAGGTCCGCTCGCGGGATCATGCCGCCGTCGTTGGCCTGGCGATTCAGCGGGCCATGCGCGGGCTGTGCGGTCCCCTGCTGCGCGCATTCCAGCTCTATTGCCCGGTAGCTGACGGGGTCTGGGTCGAGCTGCACCAGCTTTACCAGCTCGCCCGCAAGCGCAACCTGCATCTGCAACCCGTGCAGGATAACGAGAGCCTTGAAGGCAAGCCCCTCAGTATCGAGCAGTGCTACCTGATTGCCCTGCTGATGGGATCGGCGCGACCCAACCAGATGCGTCAGAGCGCCATGGGCAAGCTGTTCGGCGTTTTGGAGGACTGGTCCCGGCTAGCCAATCTGCTACCACCGGAGGACCCCAAGGCGCTGTTCATCATCAACCCGAACATGGATTGCCCGCCCCGGTATCGTTCCCTGATCCGCGACGAGGATCTGACCGAAAGCCTGGGCCTGAGTACCGACAAGCTGGTAAGCGCCATCAAGGAATACATGCTCAATGGCGACAGTCAGACCGGTCTGCGGGTACCCGATGGCCTGGGTGTCGAGATGTTGCAGCATCTGAGCCAGTCCTGGGGCGATCTGGCCGAGCGTACCTTCAACCGCGTCCCCGGCCGCGGCACACTGAAGATCAGCATCGGCATGAGCGCTACCCATTTCCGCATCGCCAAAACCTCCTTCGCCAAGTTCATCAGTGCCGACGAGCACGACCTGAATCCTTTCTCCGAATCGGCACAGCGCGCACGCCAGGAAGGCTGGAGCAACGCCTTTGATGGCGGCGAGTCGGTGGACTGGCATCCCAGCGGCGTGGAGCAGATCAACTACACCGATCTGGGCGAAAACAGCGATGGCAACGAGGGCGAGGAGCATTACCCGATCCATACACTGCCCATCGTCAACCACAGCCCGGGGGGCTTCTGCCTGACCTGGCCCAAGGAAGTACCCAAACAGCTGCAGGCCGGCGAACTGCTGGGAGTACAGGAAGAGAGCGACCAGGACTGGAGTCTGGCCGTGGTACGCTGGATCCGCCAGGTACGCGGTGGCGGCACCCAGATGGGCGTCGAGCTGATCGCCCCGCACTGCACCCCTTGCGCGCTCAAGCTCATTCGCAAGACCGAGCAACCGAGCCAGTACCTGCGCGCACTCATCCTTCCCGAAGTCACTGCCATTGATCGCCCAGCGACCATCATCACCCCGCGCATGCCCTTCAGCGTGAACAGCAAGGTGATGATCCTCCAGGGCAATCGCGAATCACGTGCACACCTGACCGACCGTGTTGCCGCCAGCGGCAGCTTCAGTCAGTTTGAGTACCATTTGATCGAAGAACCGGGCGACACCAAATCCAAGCCCCAACAAGGCGGCTCAGCGTTGACGGTCAGCACCGATGATGACTTTGACTCCCTCTGGAAGTCTCTGTAAATTCAGGTCTTGTAAACACCGGGCCGCGTCGGCCCGACTCAGTCTGGAAGACCATGGGCACCGACACTCACGCCATCAGATTACTGGTTCTGGATGACTCGCAGAACAACGCCGAGAGGCTGGTCAGCATCCTGCGCAACGCCGGGCATGCTACTCGTGCCCATCGAATCTCCTCGGTAGAGGATCTGCAGGAATCCCTGCAGCAGAACTGGGACCTGTGCCTTGCGACCGCTGAAACCAGCTTCATGGCTGCAGCGGACGCCCATGCGATGATCATGCGCCAGTCGCGTGACATCCCCTTCGTGCTGATCACCCAACCGCTGGATGAGAACATCCGCGCTGAAGCACTGGCCCAGGGCATGCAGGATGCCGTATCCGACTCCGCCGACGCCTTGCTGGCCCTGGTGGTCAAGCGCGAGCTGGCCAGTCTCTCCGCGCGGCGCCAGCAACGGATCGCCGAACAATCCCTGCGCGAGACGGAGAAGCGCTGCCAACTGCTGCTCGACAGCTCGGTAGACGCCATCGCCTATGTCCACGATGGCATGCACATCTACGCCAATCGCGCCTACATCAGACTGTTCGGCTATGAAGATGCGGACGATCTGGCGGCCGAGCCCATGGTTGGCCTGATCGCCTCCAAGGACCGGGACACCTTCAAGACCTTTCTTCGACACTACAACGACCAGGGCGGCCAGAACGAAATGCGTTGCTCCGGTGTCGACGTCGATGGCAAGCAGTTCCCGATTACCCTGTCCTTCTCCCCCGCCAGCTATGATGGCGAGCCCTGTACCCAGGTGGTAATCCGGGTAGAAACCGCCAGCGCTGATTTCGAGCTCAAGCTCAAGACACTGGCCAGCCAGGACCTGGTGACCGGTCTGTTCAACCGGGCATACTTCCAGGAAGAACTGGAAAAAGTCAGCGAACAGGTCGTGCAGGGTGGCACTGCCAGCTCACTGATCTACATGAGCGTGGACAATTTCAACGCGGTTCAGACCAATATCGGTATTGGCGGCGCCGACCTGTTGCTGGCCGATCTGGCCCAGATCCTGCGCAAGGCCTTCCCGGAATCGACCCTGATCTCGCGCTTCAGCGACGATGCCTTCAGCATACTGCTCAACGGCAGGGAGCCCGAGGCCATCGTCAAGGCACTGGACAACCTCAGGGGCAAGATCGAAGCCAACCTGTTCGAAGCCAGTGGCAGAACCATTCAGATCACCGTGAGCATGGGTGTCTCGTCAATCAATGAGACCAGCCCCAAACCGGAAGAAGCCGTTGACCGTGCGCACCGGCTTGCCGAACAGGTCAGCCAGGCCGGCGGCAACGCGATCAAGGTGTTCAATCCGCTGGAGGAACTGGCCAATCAGGCCAACCGCGGCAACCTGATTGCCATGGTGACCCACGCACTGGAAACCAACGGCTTCAAGCTGCTGTTCCAGCCCGTCATCAGCCTGCGTGGCGACAATCATGAGCATTATGAAACCTACCTGCGTCTGCTCAATGCCCAGGGCGAGGAGGTACCCGCTGCGGAATTCCTGCCCGCGATCAATGATGCCGGCCTGGCAGCGCAGATCGATCGCTGGGTGATCAGTCAGGCCATTCGCCTGCTTGCCGGACAACGGGGCAAGGGCTCGGACACCCGCTTGCTGATCAACCTCAGCAGCGCAAGCCTGCAGGATCCGCAGCTGGCCCATTGGGTTTCGGGTCTGCTCAAGGAGAACCGTTTGCCTTCGGACAGCATCATCTTCCAGTTCAATGATGCTGACGCCAATACCTACATGAAACAGGCCAAGGCGCTGACCGAATCGCTCAAGACCCTGCACTGCAAGGTGTCCCTGAGCCACTTCGGCTGCGCCCTGAATCCCTATGCCGCGCTCAAGCACCTGCAGGTCGACTTCATCAAGATCGACGGCTCCTTTGCCCGCGAGTTGAGTGACCCCGAGGCAGTCAACACCCTGAAGGACATGGTCGGCACCCTGCACGGCATGGGCAAGCTGACCATCGTTCCCTACGTTGACAGCGCTACCATGATGCCGACCCTGTGGCAGGCCGGCGTCAACTACATCCAGGGGCACTATCTGCAGTCGCCCTCCGATAGCATGAACTACGACTTCTCTGCCGAGTAGCTCGGGCCTCAGAACCCTTCGCGGTCACGGAAGCCGAGCAGGTACAGAATGCCATCCAGGCCCAGGGTGGAGATCGCCTGCTTGGCCGACTGCTTGACCAGCGGCTTGGCACGGAAAGCGACACCCAGACCGGCAATCGACAGCATGGGCAGATCATTGGCGCCGTCGCCCACGGCAATCGTCTGCTCCAGGCTGATGCCCTCGCGCTGCGCCAGCTCGCGCAGCAGGTCGGCCTTGCGCTGGCCATCGACGATCGGCTCGACTACACCGCCCGTCAGCACGCCATCCTCGATCGGCAGGGCATTGGCATAGACGTAATCGATACCCAGTCGCTTCTGCAGACCCTCGGCAAAATAGTGAAAGCCGCCGGACAGGATCGCCGTCTTGTAACCCAGGCGCCGCAGCTGGCTGATCAGCGTCTCGGCGCCCTCGGTCAGACGCAGCGACGCAGCCACCTCCTCCAGCACCGTCTCCGGCAGCCCCTTGAGCAAGGCCATGCGTTCACGGAAGCTGGCCTTGAAATCCAGCTCACCGCGCATCGCGCGCTCGGTAATCTCCGACACCTGCGCGCCAACGCCAGCGGCCTTGGCCAGTTCGTCGATCACCTCGGCATCGATCAGCGTGGAGTCCATGTCGAAGACCACCAGGCGTCGATTGCGCCGAAAGATGCTGTCCTGCTGAAAGGCGATATCCACATTGAGCTCCTGGGCGATGGTCAGGAACTCGGCGCGCAGCTGCGCCGGATCACCCGGGTCCCCACGCACGGAGAACTCGATGCAGCCTTTGCCCTGATCCGCCGGCAGCCCCTCGGGGATGCGTCCGGAGAGGCGGTCGATGTGGTCGATGTTCAGACCATAGCGGGCGGTAATGTCGCTGACCCGGGCGATATGCTCGGCGGTCACGCGGCGCGCCAGCAGGGTGACGATATGCCTGGGCTTGCCCTGGCCGGTGACCCAGCGCCCGTATTCCTCGGCGCTCACGGGTGTGAACCGTACCTGCTGGTCCAGTTCGTAGCCCCGGAACAGCACATCCTTGAGCACATCGGCCATGACCTCGCCACCGTCCATTTCAACCAGGATGCCGAACGAGAGGGTGTCGTGGATCACCGCCTGGCCTATATCCAGAATATTGACCTCGGCGCGCGCCAGAATGCCGGTAATGGCGGCCGTCAGGCCAGGCCGGTCAGGGCCGGTGATATTGATCAGCACAATTTCCTTCAAGGTACCCGCTCCCGTCTAGAGGTGTTAATGGCCGACATTCTACCTGCAATTGGCGACCGGCTCACAGATGCAGCCTTTTGCCTCTGGAAGGGAATGGCTATACTTTGCGCAGCCAGCCGTCAGGCACGCGAAATGCCGGCCCTTTTCCTGCCTGCAGGTCGTTCATGTCCATTCCCCCACTGACAGAGCCATACCTTGAATCAGTCTCCCCCGCCGTCCGACAACCTGTTTCTGCGCAGCTACGCCACCTGGCGCGCCAAGAGCATGAAACTGACTGGCAGAATGATCCTGCTTGCCGTGATTCCCCTGGCGGCGATCATGCTGCTGCTGGCGGTCGCGAAACTGCAGCTCAATACCGATATCGCGACCCATGCCGATCAGGTCGGTGCAGAAATGGCGCGTCAGATAGCCGCCTCGGTGGCAGATCCACTGGCAGCCGACGACCAGCTCAGCCTGAATATCCAGCTGGCGCAGTGGAAGCGCAGTCCGTTGATAAGTCACATACGGCTGTACACCGCAGAGAACCGACTGATTGCCGAGGCAGGGGATGAGCCGGGGCGCGGCCGACTGGCCCCCGGGCAGGGCGATTTCAATGCGACCGTGCACTTCCAGGATGCGATGGTCGGTCAGGTAACACTGTCCCTGGCCGCCGAACCCTTTACCGGCCCTGCCAATACCCTCCTCTGGCGCCTGTTCTGGACGGCGTTGCTGCTGGCCCTGGTGGCGGCTCTGGTGGCTTGGCGGCTGGCTGATGGCATGCGCCAGACCCTGCGCGGTCTGGGCAGCTGGTATGGGGACTCGGCCGAGCCTGCACCGGGCCTCGGCCGAAGAGACGAGCTGGGCGAGCTGGCTCGCCAGCTGAGCGGAAGGCGCATCGTCGATCTGCCTCCGGACCCCGAACCCGAGCCGGAACCTGAAATCGAGCCCGAATCACAAGCGGGGTCGACCCGGGACGAGCCGACAACCGCGATCGCCGACAAGCCGCGGATGGAGCAGGACGCCGAACAGGCAGAGCCGGCAGAGGGCACGACAACTGCCACACCGGAAACGGACCCGATCGGACCGGACGCCCTGGTTGCCGAGCAGAACGAACACCCGCAAGGGGTCTCTGCCGATATACCCCGGGATACTGACGGCGCCAGCGTCGCGGCCGCAGATGGGGAGATCGCAGAATCAGACGCGTCTGAGGCAGATCCCGCTGCGGCGCCTGCCCCGGCGGAGACAGCCATGCTGGCCGTACGCCTGGGCAATCAGGAGGCGCTCAGGCGGCTCGCTCGCCCCCGTCTGATGAACCTGCTGGAGCGTTATCGCGCCCAGCTGCAACAGGCCTGCGAACTCTACAACGGGCACCTGCACACCCTGCAGGACGGCACCAGCCTGGTGGCCTTTCACGCCCGCGAATGCCGCCAGGACGAGTTGACCCACGCCCTGTGCTGCGGCGAGCTGCTCCGCGTGCTGGGGCACGAACTGCAGGTGGAAATAGCCGATACCGGGATTACACTGCATCTGCAACTGGCGATCGGCCACGTGGCCGACCTGCGCTTTCTCGGGGAGGCCGAGCTGGCGACCCATCAGGATTGCCTGTTACTGCTCGAAGCGGTGCAGCACAGCCGAAACCTGCTGCTTCTGGATGCGGCGCTGGCCACCAGCGATGACCTCAAGGCTCGCGCGGTAGTGCGCCGGCTGGCGAGCCAGCCCGGCATCTACTGCGTCGAACGGTTACACGGCCCCTATCAGGCCATGCTCGAGCGCCAGCTCACCCATTTTTACCATCAGCGTCCGGACTGACAGCCGCCTTGGCGGACTCGACACTGACCTGATCCACCTTCTGGAAGCCACGGGGTAGCTTGTTACCCCGGCGTCCACGCTCACCGCGATAATGCTCCAGATCACCCGGGCGTAGCGTCAGGGTGCGCTTGCCGGCACCCAGGACCAGATTGGCCGACGGTGGCAGCACGGCTATATCCAGCACGAACTCCTCCCGCGTCCTGACGCGTGCCGAGGGCACGGACAGGATCTTGTTGCCTTTGCCCTTGGCCAGTCGAGGCAGCTCGGCGAGCGGGAACACCAGCAGGCGGCCCTCATTGGATACCGCCACCACCTGGTCCTCCTTGTCGTTGGCGATGGCCACAGGCTTCATCACCTTGCCGCCTTCGGGTACCGACAGCAGGGCCTTGCCGTTCTTGTTCTTGGCCAGCAGATCCGCGCCCTGGGCGACAAAACCGTAGCCGGCATCGGACGCCAGCAGATACAACCCCTGCTCGTCCGGCATCAGCACGCTCTCGAAACGGGCACCCGGCACGGGGTTGAGTCGACCGGTCAGGGGTTCGCCCTGGCCACGGGCCGATGGCAGCGTATGGGCGAGCAGCGAGTAGCTGCGTCCGGTAGAGTCGATGAACACCACCTGCTGGTTGGAACGCCCGCTGGCCTGGGCCAGAAAAGCGTCACCGGCCTTGTAGGCGAGGCTCGCCCCATCCACGTCGTGGCCCTTGGCGCAGCGCACCCAGCCCTTTTCCGACAACACCACGGTTACCGGCTCCGAGGGAAGCAGTTCGGTCTCGGACAGCGCCTTGGCCTCGCGACGTTCGACGAGCGGCGAGCGGCGGTCATCACCATAGGTTTCGCCATCGGCTATCAGCTCATCACGCACCAGATTGCGCAGCAATTTGTCGCTGCCGAGCAGGGCCTGCAGCTTGTCACGCTCTTCCGCCAGGGCATCCTGCTCGCCGCGGATCTTCATTTCCTCCAGGCGGGCCAGCTGACGCAGACGGGTATCGAGAATATAGTCGGCCTGCAGCTCGCTGAGGGCAAAGCGGCTCATCAGCTCGGCACGGGG
>JAESUC010000161.1 GCA_016763285.1 Pseudomonas sp. | reverse complement strand
TCCTACCTGAACGGTCAGATCATGGCAGGTGCGCAGGCGGTGCAGATCTTCGATACCTGGGGCGGCAATCTGTCGGCCGATGCCTATCAGAAGTTTTCCCTGGCCTATATGCGCAAGATTGTCTCCGGATTGATCCGCGAGCACGATGGTCGTCGCGTCCCGGTCATCCTGTTTACCAAGAACGGCGGCCTGTGGCTGGAAAGTATCGCCGACGCTGGCGCCGACGCGCTGGGCCTGGACTGGACCATCGATATGGGTGCCGCCCGCTCGCGCGTTGGCTCGAAGGTCGCATTGCAGGGCAACATGGATCCGACCGTTCTGTATGCCAAACCGGCAGCCATCCGGGAAGAAGTGGCACGTATCCTGAAGAGCTACGGCAAGGGCAATGGCCATGTGTTCAATCTGGGCCACGGCATTACGCCAGAGGTCGATCCGGCCCATGCCGGCGCCTTTATCGAGGCCGTTCACGAGTTGTCCGCGATCTATCACGACCCGTCTGCTATCGTGGTCTGAACGGGGTCGGCGGCACGCAAGACTGACAGGGAGAAAGTGATGCGCAGGGTAATTTTCAATCAGAAGGGCGGGGTGGGCAAATCCAGTATTGCCTGCAATCTGGCCGCGGTCAGCGCGGCGGCAGGCTACAAGACGCTGGTGGTGGATCTGGACCCCCAGGCCAACTCCAGCCATTACCTGCTCGGTGACGGTCTGGCTGATGTGGACCTCACGATTGCCGATTTCTTCGCGCAGACGCTATCGAGCAGTTTGTTCAACAAGAAGGCCGAGCAGTTTGTGACCGAAACGCCCTTCGAGAATCTCTGGTTGATGCCGGCCAGTCCCGAGTTGGGCGAACTGCAGCACAAGCTGGAGTCGCGCTACAAGATCCAGAAGCTGCGCAAGTTGCTCAACGATCTGAAGGATAACTACGAAAGGATCTATATCGATACGGCGCCGAGCTTCAACTTCTACACGATCTCCGCACTGATTGCCGCCGATCGTTGCCTGATACCCTTCGACTGTGACAGTTTCTCCCGTCAGGCGCTATACGGGCTGCTGCGTGAGCTGGAGGACATCAAGGAAGAGCACAACGAGGATCTGGAGGTGGAAGGGATCGTCGTCAACCAGTTCCAGGCACGGGCATCACTGCCCCAACAGATGCTGGACGAGCTGATCGCCGAAGGCTTGCCGGTCCTGCCGGTGTATCTCTCTAGCTCCGTGCGCATGCGCGAATCCCATCAGGTCAACACGCCGCTCATTTTCCTCGATGGCCGGCACAAGCTGACGCAGCAGTTCATCAGCCTGCACGACCATATCGAAGGCGTCTGAGGCTCTAGCGAGCCACCAGCACGTCGCAGGGTGGTTCGCGCAACAGCGCAAGCGCCAGGCTGCCGAGTAACGCCTCACCCATGCCGCTGCGGCTGTGGCTGCCCAGGGCGATGAAGCCGGGATGCAGGGTCGCTATGGCACCTTCGAGCTCTGCTCTCACCTCGCCGCTGCGTACCTGCAAATCAGCATTCGGACGTGGCGTACCCAGCAGGTCCAGGGTTTCCAGTTCGTCCTCGAGCAGGTAATGCAGCGATTCCTGTTGCTCTCGCAGATAGACATCGCAGGCATCCGCCCCCGCCAGGCGTGTGCCCAGGGGTGCATTACACAGATGCAAGGCATGCAGTTGGCCGCCCTGCAGCACCAGTGCGGCGCAGCGCAGCGCCTCGCTGGCGCAGGTGGAAAAATCCAGTGCCAGCAGCGCCTTGTCGTAGTCGCCCTGATCCCCGGCAACGAGGAGCACCGGTACCGATGCGAGCCGGCTGACGCGTTCCAGGGTGGTACCGATAAAGAGCTCAGGGCTGTGCTGGTGGTGCTGACCCATGATCAGCAGCAGAGCTCGATGCTCGCTGGCCGCATGCAGGATGGTCTGCGTCACGGGGCCGCGCTGTACCAGCAGTTGCACGTCGGCAAGGGTTTCCTGGCAGCGTCCGAGCTGTTCGCTCAGCAGTTGCCGAGCTTCGACGCAGGCCTTGTCCTGGATGGCCAGGGGTAGCTGATCGTCAACCGTATGCAAAGCGATCAACGGCGCCTTCAGGCGGGCTGCGAGCATGCAGGCCCGGCGTACGGCGGCATCGGATTCCGGGCTGAGGTCACTGGCGACAATGAGAGGGGACATGGTCGAATCTCCGTAGGATATTGCTCCCAGTATCCCTCCGGGAAAGGCCGGATGTCTTGATCAGGAGCAAGCTTTGCCTCGCCGGTGCCGACATATTGACCTTCTGCCGTCGGCATGGGCATGCTTGACGATACACACCCGATGGAAAAAACACCCATGAAACTCGAAACCCTAGCAGTACACGCCGGTTACTCGCCCGATCCGACTACCAAGGCCGTGGCTGTTCCTATCTACCAGACCACCTCCTACGCGTTCGACAACACCCAGCATGGCGCAGACCTGTTCGATCTCAAGGTGCCTGGCAATATCTACTCGCGCATCATGAACCCGACCAATGACGTGCTGGAGCAGCGGCTTGCCGCGATGGAAGGCGGCGTCGGCGGTCTGGCAGTGGCTTCGGGAATGGCTGCCATCACCTATGCGATCCAGACAATTGCCGAGGTCGGTGACAACATCGTTTCCGTGGCAAAGCTGTACGGCGGGACCTACAACCTGTTCGCCCACACCTTCCCGCGCCAAGGCATCGAGGTACGTTTTGCCGATCATTCCGATATCGCTGCGCTGGAGAGTCTGATCGATTCGCGCACCAAGGCGGTCTTCTGCGAGTCCATCGGCAACCCTTCCGGCAATATCATTGATATTGCTGCACTGGCTGCCGCGGCGCACCGCCACGGCGTACCGCTGATTGTCGACAACACAGTGGCCACACCTGCGTTGTGCCGACCGATCGAGCATGGAGCCGATATTGTCGTGCACTCCCTGACCAAGTATATCGGCGGGCACGGCACCACCCTGGGCGGTATGGTTATCGATGGGGGCACCTTCCCCTGGGCCGAGAATGCCGACCGCTTCCCGATCCTCAACACCCCCGATCCGTCCTATCACGGCGTGGTCTATACCGAGGCCTTCGGCCCTGCCGCCTTCATTGGCCGCTGCCGTGTGGTTCCGTTGCGGAATATGGGCGCGGCGCTCTCGCCAATGAACGCATTCCAGATTCTCATGGGCTTGGAAACGCTGTCCCTGCGCATGGAACGGCACTGCGAAAACGCCATGAAGGTCGCCCAGTACCTGCACCAGCATCCCCAGGTCAGCTGGGTCCAGTTTGCCGGCCTGCCGGATCACCCGGAGCATGAGCTGGCTCAGCGCTACATGGGCGGCGTACCTGCCTCCATCCTCTCCTTTGGCATCAAGGGCGGTCAGGAGGCCGGCGCGCGGTTTATCGATGCGCTGGATCTGATTGTCCGCCTGGTCAATATCGGCGACGCCAAGTCACTCGCCTGTCACCCGGCGACCACCACCCACCGGCAGCTGAATGACGAGGAACTGGCCAAGGCCGGGGTGCCCCGGGATATGGTGCGGCTGTCGATCGGCATTGAGCATATCGATGACATTCTGGCGGATCTGAAACAGGCGTTGGAAAAGAGCGAGAAGGGCTGAGCGGCAAGCCGCAAGCTGCAAGCCTCAAGCTGTCCGAGTTGGCTGGGAGTAGTCTGCTCCCGGCCGGCAAAGAGGTGGCTGCGGCATCATCACAGCCCCCAAGCCTCCGCGAGCTGCTTGCCGCTTGAAGCTTGTGGCTTGCAGCTTATCTTTAGGGAAAGAGCGGCCATATCATCGGTATGACCAGCGTCGCCGTCGCCCACATGATCAGGTTCATCGGTATGCCGATGCGCATGAAGTCGGTGAACTTGTAGCCACCGGCGCTATAGACGAAGGTGTTGGTCTGGTAGCCGATCGGGGTGGCGAAGCTGGCACTGGCGGCGAACATCACGGCCACCACAAACGGGCGCGGGTCGGCGCCGAGCTGGTACGCCACACCGATGGCAATCGGCGTGAGCAGCACGGCTACTGCGTTGTTGCTGACGATTTCGGTGAGCACCGATGTCAGCAGATAGATGAAAGACAGCATGAACAGCGGACCCATGAAAGGCGCCAGCAGCATCACCTGGTCCACCAGGGCCTCCACCAGGCCGACCTTGCGCATGGCCACACTGATGGCCAGCATGCCGAAAATGATGGTCAGAATGCGCCAGTCCACAGCCTTGTAGGCATCCTCGGTTTCCAGGCAGCGGGTAGCCAGCACGACCGCTGTGGCGATCATTGCCAGGCCCTCGATCGGCATGACCTTCAGTGCCGCCAGCACCATCACGGCAAGTACCGCAGCAATCGCAATGGGTGCCTTTTCCCGTCGGTAGGCGCGCTCCTGAACCGTGTTCAGGCTGATCAGGTCGCCGTTGTCGGCAAACTTGCGAATCTGCGCGGGCGTACCCTCCACCAGCATCACGTCACCGAACTGCAGCTGAAAGTCATCCAGGTTGTCCTGGATGTTTTCATTGTGCCGGTGAATCGCCAGTACGTGGATGCCGTAACGCGCAGTCAGGTTCAGGTCACGCATGGGCCTGTGACTGTACCGCGAGTTGCGGCCCACAATGGCCTCGGCCAGCACCACGTCGCGGGTGGAGATGGTTTCGAAGTTGGCCGGCTGCTCGTGGTTGAAGGCCAGCAGCCCGGTCTGGCGCAGCTCGATGAAATCGCGCATGTTGGCGTGGAGCACCAGGCGGTCACCGGCGTTCAACACGGTGGTGTTGACCGGAGTGGACAGCTCTTCGTCACCGCGAAAGATCTTCAGCACCTGAATGCCGCTGTCACCGTTGAGCTTCGCTTCGCTGATGCTCTGGTTGGCCACGGGTGAGTCGTGCGGTACCAGCAGCTCGGTCATGAAGGGGCGGCTCTGGTCCGGGCGCAGTTGTTTCGACAGGCTTTCACGGTCCGGCAGCAGGCGATGACCAACGAGCATGATGAACGCCAGGCCGATGGCCGCCATGATCAGTCCCGGCAGAAAGATCTCGAACATGCCGAAAGGCGCCATGCCCTGTTCCCGGGCGACGCCATCCACCAATATGTTGGTCGAGGTGCCGATCATGGTCATGGTGCCGCCGAGGATCGTGGCATAGGACAGCGGAATCAGCATCTTCGATGCCTTGCTGCCCACCTGGGCAGCCAACGTGACCGCAACCGGCGTGAGAATGGCCACCACCGGCGTATTGTTGATAAAGGTCGACAGCACCATGGCCGTCAGCATCAAGCTGAAAAGCGTACGCAAGGGGCTGCCGCCGCCCATCCGGGCCAGCCATTTGCCCAGGGCATCCACACATCCGGTGCGTTCAAGCGCGGCCGACAGCACGAACATGCAGGCGATGGTTATCGGAGCGCTATTGGACAGGATGCCGAGCACGTCTGAGGGGCTGAGCAGGCTGCTGATCAAGAGTACGGCCACTGCCACAGCGACCACCACATCAGGGCTGAATTTCTCGCGAACAAACGCGTAGAACACCCAGCACAGCAGGAGAGCGACGCCAATCATTGGCAGGGAATCCCAGTTCATCGAGCCGAACCTTGTCATCTAGCGTAGGTTCCGGGGGCGGAACCTTTCAGGCCGCCACAGTAAAAGGGAACGCTAATATTGTCCAAGCACGAAAAACGATTTTTATATTCGTTTTGAGAATAAGAGGCGCAGACCTGTCCGGTTGCTCAGGCGCAGTCTCGAACAGAGCACAGGTAGTCTTCCTGCGGTCGCATCTGTCCTTGTCGGTGCCTTATGGCTTTGTATCAAGCAATGAAATTAGCCGGCATACACCTTGACCAGCACAGCGGCTCGGCATAGTGTTCAAACGATCGTATGAATTCTGATGGCTGACATGTATCAGCCGTTGCCCTGGGAGAGAGAACCATGCCTGATTACAAAGCCCCGTTGCGCGATATGCGCTTCGTTATGGACGAGATTCACAACTTTGGCGGCGGTTATGAGCGCTTCAATCTGACCGATGCGACGCCGGACGTGATTTCCGCCGTGATGGAAGAAGCCGCCAAGTTTGCCGGCGAAGTACTGGCACCCCTGAACCGCACCGGTGACGAGGAAGGCTGCCATATTGACGATGGCGTCGTGACCACGCCCGCCGGTTTCAAGGAGGCCTACCACCAGTTCGTCGAAGGCGGCTGGCCGTCCATGACCGCGCCTGAAGAATTTGGTGGCCAGGGCCTGCCTGCCTCCCTGAGCTTCGTGGTTGCCGAGATGACCGGTGCGGCCAACTATGCCTGGAGCATGTACCCCGGTCTGAGCCAGGGCTGCGCGGCAGCGATTCGCGCGCACGGTAGCCAGGACCAGAAAGAGCTGTACCTGACCAAGTTGTTTTCCGGGCAGTGGACCGGTTCCATGTGTCTGACCGAGCCCCAGTGCGGTACTGACCTGGGCCTGACCAAGACCCGCGCCGTGCCCCAGGCTGACGGCAGCTATCAGATTACCGGCACCAAGATCTTCATCTCCTGCGGGGAGCATGATTTTGCCGAGAACATCGTGCACCTGGTTCTGGCCAAGCTCCCCGACGCGCCGGAAGGCACCAAGGGTATCTCCCTGTTCATCGTGCCCAAGTTCCTGCCTGACGCCAACGGCGAAGTGGGCGAGCGCAACGGCGTGAAGTGCGGATCGATCGAGCACAAGATGGGTATCAAGGCCTCGGCCACCTGCGTGATGAACTTCGACGGTGCCAAGGGCTTCCTGATCGGCGAGATCAACAAGGGCCTGAACTGCATGTTCACGATGATGAACCATGCGCGTCTGGGTACCGGTATGCAGGGTCTGTGTCACGGTGAGGCCTCCTACCAGAGCGCCCTGGCGTATGCCAAGGATCGCCTGCAGATGCGCGCTCTCTCCGGTCCGGCCGAGCCGGACAAGCCCGCTGATCCGATCATCGTGCATCCGGACGTGCGCCGCATGCTGCTGACCATGAAAGCCTTCAATGAAGGCAACCGCGCGCTGGCCTATTACACCGCGCAGCTGCTGGACAAGGCCCACTATTCCGCCGATGCAGCCGAGCGCGAGAACGCCGAAGAGCAGCTGGCATTCCTGACGCCGATCTGCAAGGCGTTCATGACCGAGACCGGTCTGGAAGCGACCAACCATGGTGTGCAGATCTTCGGTGGTCACGGCTACGTGCGTGAGTGGGGCCAGGAGCAGCAGCTGCGTGATTGCCGCATCGGCCTGATCTACGAAGGCACCAACGGTATCCAGGCGCTCGATCTGCTCGGCCGCAAGGTACTGATGACCCAGGGCAAGATGCTGCGCGCCTTCACCAAGGAAGTGCACCTGTTCTGCAAGGAGAACGAGGGCAACGCCCAGTTCGGTGACTACATCAAGAAAGTCAGCGCTCTGAACGCCCAGTGGGGCGAGATGACGCAGAAGATCGCGATGAAAGCCATGCAGAATCGCGAAGAAATCGGCTCGGCGGCAATGGACTACCTGATGTTCTCGGGTTATGTCACGCTGGCGTTCTTCTGGGTGAAGATGGCCATGGCCGCGCAGAAGCAGCTTGATGCGGGCACCAGCGAAGAGGATTACTACAAGGCCAAGCTGGCCACCCAGGAGTTCTACTTCAAGCGTCTATTGCCCCGTGCCCAGGCCCACGTCGAGGCCCTGGAGTCCGGTGCCGACAATCTGATGCAGATGACTGCTGATCAGTTTTAAGATCAGCGGCAAGCGGCAAGCGGCAAGCGGCAAGCTGCAAGCTGCAAGCTGCAAGCTGCAAGTAACAAGAAAACCCCGACTGGTTCGGGGTTTTTCTTTGTCTGCGGCGAACGCCGTTTGTGACCAGAATTTACAAAGTAGTCATTTAAAGACGCTATCGATCTTTTTGTTGTCGCGGTACACTTGTCGACCTGTTCCGGATGGTCCGGGCGACCTTACTGCAAGAGGATTTTTCCATGGCCGACTACAAAGCCCCCCTGCGTGATATCCGCTTCGTACTCAACGAGGTGTTCGAGGCCGACAAGCTGTGGCAAAGCCTGCCAGGCCTCAATGGCGCGATCGATGCCGAGACCGCCGAGGCGATGCTCGAGGAAGCCGGCAAGATCACTTCTCAGGTCATTGCGCCGCTCAATCGCAGCGGTGACGAAGAAGGTGCGCAATGGAATGAAGGCGTGGTGACCACCCCGGCAGGCTTCAAGCAGGCCTACACCACCTATGCCGAAGGCGGCTGGGTCGGTCTCGGTGGCAACCCCGAATTCGGCGGCCTGGGCATGCCCAAGACGCTGGGCGTGCAGGTCGAGGAAATGGTCTACGGCGCCAACAACAGCTTCGCGCTGTATCCGGCCTTGACGGCGGGCTGCTGC
>JAESUC010000160.1 GCA_016763285.1 Pseudomonas sp. | reverse complement strand
TAATGAATCAGACGCTGAATTCGTGGCATTCGTTGAAGAACTAAAGCAGCACTATGGCAGTGCAACGGCAGCCGGAGCGATTAAGAAAGCAATTCTTAATCATGTTTCAGTAATTAAAGATTTACGTAAAACAAGAAAAAGACTTGAACGTTTAGAAGATAATTTAGCTGAAATCAAAGATATTAGAAGACAACAAAAAGGCTTAGAGCAAGCGTTGAGTATTATTATTGATTAGATTCGTACCAAAAAAATTCACTCGAGTGATTGGCCAATCAACTGAAGGAAATAAAATGGTACCAAAAACGCTTGAGCTCGTCCTGACCTGTTTAACTTTTTGGTACCAAAACAGCAAAAGTACGTAATAACAGTTACGTACTAAAAACATCAAAATTTTCTTTTTAATCACTCGATGCAATTAGTGGTGGTTCACTTTTAATTTCTTTATTCTGATAGCGTTCTGGAGCATCACAAATAATATATTCTTCATAGTCAAAATAACTTAACTTAATGACGCAATCACTTAACACTTGAACATCGTAACCAGCCTTTAGCAAATCTGAAATTTTTAAATCAAACACATAACGATTACTTTTTGATGCATAAAAATAAACTTCATTTACATAATGATTACCGTCCATATAATCAGACTTACCAACAATATGTAAATTAACTTTAGAAAAAGGATGGACTTCATTAGAACGACGTTTTTTTTCCTCAATTAATAACTGGTTAATGGATTTTTTTTTAGGTTTGGGTTTTGATGAATTTAATAAAGGAACGGATTCAACGAGTTCAAAAGGATTACTTTTTAAACTTTGCTTGGTAATGATTTTAACATCATCACTTTTAACATCTGATTTTTTAGAAATATCAGACGACGTAACAGCCGAATAACCCGCAATAACTGCAAAAATAGAACAAATAATAAAAACAACAATTAACTTTTTTTTGTGCGGAAATAGTTGAGCTTTTATATCTTCTGAAACTGCTTCAACAATTGCTGTTTTCGATTGAGTGTGACTCTGATAAAACGGAAAAAATTGTTTATCATAAAAACGCTCTTCTTCATGTATTGAATCAGAATTACGAGTTGTAACGCCATGATAAGTTTTTTTAATATACTTATCATCATCACCATAAACCGACATTTTCACACAGCGCCAAGAGACTTCGACCATATCCTTAATGTCTTTGTGAATTTTTTGCGGACTTTGAGAAACTAAAATAATGTCATGACCATAATGGCCATGCATCGATGCATATTCACGAACTTGAGGTTTACAATCCCGACCAAGCGACAAATGAGCTTCATCAACAACAAAAAGAGGCCCTACTCCTTGGTCATTACGCCAATCATATTTTTCAAAATCTTGAGGGACTGAAAAAGGGCGAACTGAGCCATAATCAGTGAAATTTGCTTTAACAATTACAATTAAATCACGTATAGAATCACCGTAAATTTGAGCTAATTTATCAATGTCTAATGGTATATTAGTAACAACCATCCGACCCGAAACAAGCGCAGGTATTATGTGATAACGAACCGCTTCATAAGACTTGCCTGAGCGCGGGCGACCCCAAAGACCATTAAGCATAATTAACTACCCCATCTGACAAAAGGAATGGCCTGCATAAGAAATCTAATTGTTATTGCAGTTATAATAATCCCCATTGACTCATTAAAGCCAACAGCATTCATAAACCACTTCGTCGAAGAAGGGATCGAATCAAAATACATAAGTGGATTAAGATTACTTAAACCATTCGAAACACTACCTAACATTGTTTGACCAATAGAAAAGATTGTATCTAAAACCCACCAAAACATATCTTTAAAAAAACCAAAAACTGACAAACAAACATCCCAAATATATTTAACAAACGCGTCCCAATATTCAATCATATTAACCCCCAAAAACTATAAAACGTGAAGCAAACAACGAAGTGACAATTAAAATTACTCGCATAAACGCAAAAACATTATTATCAAGTAATAATTGATAACAACCTAAATTACCAACGTCACCTAAATCAAAACAAAAATTTAAATCAGGTTGAGCACCATTAGCGCTTAAATCCCACTTTTCGAGATAAAGACTGAATTCAGAATTATCAAAAGATTCCTGATTATTAACTAAAACATCATCAAAACCATTCGGGTATTCAAGCTTATAAAAACCAACATGAGTTTCAGAAGGGTTTTCTTTTAATGCAGGATTGTTTGGGCTTAATAAATAATCTTTAAAAGAAATATAATCAGCTTCAATTAAACCAGAGCCACCACCAGAGTCATCACCAGAATCATCACCAGAATCATCTGCACAGATTAAATTAAATTGAATTTCTGAGCCATTAGGGCATATTTTAGTAGCACAATTTTGCTCTAAGTTAACAGTGGAGCCATCAGGACAAGTTTTATCAGTCGTCAAACAATCAATATCTTGTTGCACTTCAATACCTGAAGAGCAGGTTTTTTTACAATTATTAATTAATGCCTCTTCACTACCGTCATCACAAATTAAATAACGATTAAAAGTAGCGGTTGATAAAATAAGAGAAGAATTTGGCATAAAATACGCTAAATGACCATAATTGTTTGACGAAAAAACAAGAGGGTCATTAATATAAACACCAGAAGAACGAATAGGAGTTAAATAATTAGCATGGGACTTTACATAAGACTGAACCTGTGAATATGTTGAAAAAACCGAATCAGGACATTTATCATATGTAGAATAATAATTGTAATAATCTAAATTATCATTTTCATCAAGAACCTCTGAACGACCTGAACTAACACAGTTCTTAACATAAAACTTTTCAGTTGTAGTTGAATTAGAAACACAAATACCATTTTCAGAATGCTGTCCAGTAGGACATTGAATTGAAATATATTGACAAATACCCTGAGAATCTAACTGCTGACCAATGGGGCATGTTTTTTCTAAACAAGAATATTGAGAGAAATCAACATTAGTAACAGAACCGTCTAACGCAGTAACATCTGTACGATAAAAAGTAGCGTTATAGCATTCACCATCCCATTTATTATCTAAATCATTTGTTAATAAAACATCATACAAGCAGCCTTGAAATTCCATCTGCAAAGTATCCGAATATTTTGGATAATTTCTTATTAAATACGAACTAAATTGAGCAGCAGCTAAAGGATTGACGTCGTGACAAATGTCTTCATATTCTTTATTTAAATCACATGCATAAGTAATTAATTCATCAGTTTCAAATTTAAAGCCATAATTAACACCGTCAGAACTAAAAGAACCAAGTGACCAATTTTTATTAGCAACTGGGGCCATATCAATAGAACGTAAACCATAATCACATTCGCCAATTTCTTCATACTTCAAACCTGTAATGTTGCAAGCATAGAAAATTCTTGGCACTGTTACTTTTTGGTCATCAAGATTAGTAACAAAATTATAATCAGCACGAAACTTATACTCTTTACTATTATAACTATGGCGACCCGAAACATAAGATTTAGTTAATGTTTTAACAATCTCAGCAGATGAATATGTGCTAGAAACAAAAGAACTAATACTTGTAGATGTGCCATTTAAAGGATTATTATTATTACACGTAGCAACTGAATAAACAGGGTCGGTTATGATATCGGGCTTATCTTCGGGTTCGTCAGTTAAAAGACAAGCTACGTGGTTTCTAAAGCCATCAACATAAGGACGAATTATCTTATAATCTTCAGTATATATATCAGCCCAAGACCTAGAACCTTGAAATAATGAAACAGGAGTTGAATCATAATCAATTCCAACACCAAAACCATTAGAATCCCTTAAACAATCATATTTTAAAGTCATATAATCAGATGCAAACGCATCAGAAGACCAAAAGAAAATATTAAAAAGTAAAATAACTAAATAAATAAGTGCTTTCCACACTGGAAAAAGCGGTTTTTTTGGCTCTGATATATATTTATATTCCATAATTTGAACCTGAAATTTAAAAATAAAAAGGAGCTGTTAAGCCCCTTTGAAAAGTAATTGTTATCTAAAAACAAGTTGGCAACATATAAAACTAGCCATTGCCCCCATCATTGCAATCATCGTATAAATTAGAACGACAATTAAACCTGACATTATTAGACGCGTCGAATATTACGTTTAGATACTGCAATGCCTTTTTCACCCATCGCAAGGGCCACAGAAGCACCACCAACCGCTAAAACCAAAACAGCTAAAGCAGCAATGCCAACAAGCGTTGCTGTTTGAATATCAGCGATACCTGTTGCATCATCAGCAAAAGCGGATGCCGATAAAAAAACTGACAAACCAGCAGCAATGAGTTGAGCTTTACGTTTTTTAAAATTATTCATATATTTCTCACAAGTTTTTTTGCAAAATTTACTTTGTAGGCAGTTGCACACAAAGCGAAAATTGCCGAGAACGCGATTGAAAAAACACTAATTGCCATTCCCGGCGTTATATCCACTGACTCAAACGTTAAACGATGCTCGAGCGGTGAAATTAGTATGTATCCTTCACATTCATCGGTGCTTTGCAGTGTTTGGCGTAAAACACCATCGTTGTCGAAAGATACACAGGAAGCCATTATTTTTTACTCTTTAAAATCAAAACTGTAATCGAGACTTTTACAATCAGGACAACAAACTAAATTAGTTAAATCATTCGTTATGACATCTAAATCATGTTGAGAACCTTTCCAACCACACGAACATGAAAACATTATTTCAATGATTTTTTTAGTTGGCATCAAAGAGTAAGGCAAGATAAGAGGAGCCATAATAGAGCCTTTATTTTGAATCTAAGGGGGCGTTTACTCTTTGCTCAATTTCTTGATGTGAAAGCTTTGATGTTTTTAAGCAATCAGAAAAATGCTTCTTTAAATTAGGCTCTACAGGCTTGATTTCTGAAATTTCATTTTCAAAAGTATCTGTATTAAAGCCAACAACTAGCTCATATTCTTTGTTAGAAACAAAAGCACCAGTGTCGATTAATTGATGAGCATACTTAGCGTTGATAGCTAAAGACTGT
>JAESUC010000159.1 GCA_016763285.1 Pseudomonas sp. | reverse complement strand
GCTCAGCATGGTCCAGATGCCCACGAGGCTCACGGCGAGCAATACGCTGCCCAGTACGCGGAAGAACACCGGCGTTTCGGCATGCATGATGTGGGCATGGGCCCGCAGGCCGATCAGATGACCGATGGCGGCGCACGGCAATAGCCAGAGGTGATGGATCAGCTGCAGGTCGACGCCGGCATAAAGGAACGCGGCCATCTTGATGGTCACCAGGATGAACCAGAGGGCGAACAGCGTATCGCGGAATTGCTCCTTGGCCAGGTGCTGGGCTGCCACGGCGATAATCAGGGGCGCGCCGATCAGGGACGTTCCGCTGACATAGCCGCCGAGCATCAGAAAAAAGGTGTCGACGACCCGACTGCGGCTACGAAACGGACGATTGCTGATGTAGGAGAGCGAGTAGGCCGCCACGATGACAAAGATGATGATGCTCATGATATTGCCGGGCAGTGTAAGCAACCCCAGCACGCCGATCATCTTCGGCACGATCATGATGGCCAGTATGCGTCCCAGGTAACGCCAGTCCACCGTGCTGACCCCGCGGGGCGAGTCGACCGGACGACGCCGGTTGTTCAGAGCGATAGTGAGCGAGGAGAACACCAGCAGATGCATTGCGATCAGTGGCAGGAACACCAGAGGATCGTTGTGTACCAATAGCAGGAAGGGCAGCGATAGCACGGCCCCACCGAATCCCAGACCCGAGCGGACGAAGCCGCTCCAGATAAAGATCAGGCCGATCAGCACATATTGGTAGGCAAGCAGGTCGGCCATGGGAAAAGGTGTCTCCTGGTGGGCGGGGCAGTGTAAACCTTCGGTGGCGCAGACCCAACAGGTTGCCGCAAGGGGCTGTGCCCTTTGCCAGGCCCACTTGGGCCACGCCGATCAACTAACAAGGAGTCACGTTGTGCCTGTGCCCATGTCGCTACATCCCCTGGGCTCGATGCTGTTCAATCATCTGCCCATGCCCCCCTCTTTGGCGCATTCCCGGCGCCAGCGCAGGGGCAGAGCGACGCAGGGTGGCTGGTAATGAACGGATCAGCTGCAGCAGGATCCGAGCGCTTGCCGTACTGGCTGAAATTCGCCTACAGCCTGATGGTGACTGTGATCGTGGTGGTCTACTGGATCGAGCTGGGGCCGGTGAATTTTCTCTGGTTTTCCGACATCGCGCTGATCGCCCTGGTGCCCGCGCTATGGTGGGAAAACCGGCTGATCAGCAGCACCATGGCCGTTTCGGTATTGCTGATAGAAATCGGCTGGGTCATCGACTTTCTCAGCGCCGGGCAGTTGCTTGGCGGTGCCCGCTACGTATTCGAAAACGAAACCGAACTGCATATCCGGGTTATCTCGGCACTTTTTCACATGGTCTTGCCCGCCATGCTGATTTATCTGCTCATCCGTCTGGGCTATGACCGTCGAGCCTTCTGGTGGCAGACGCTACTGATGCTCGTGGTCGTGCCGGTGTCCTATGTGCTTTCCCCCCTCGAGGAGAACATCAACTGGGTATTCGGGCCCGGGGAGCCGCAGCAACTGCTCCCTCCCTTGCCCTATCTCGGATTGCTGATGCTGGTTTTCGCCCTGGGCGTGTATCTGCCCTCCCATCTGTTGTTCAGCAGGTTCCTGGGCGGCCGATCGGACTGAGTGCGCCGGTATCCAGAACCAGGGTCTCCCCGGGGCCGAGTGTCTCGGTAGCGCCAGCATGGATGATATCCACGGGCCGATTGTTGCTGGACTCGGATTCGATACCCAGTTTTCCTGCCTCCAGCCAGATACCTATGCGTGCACCCCGAAAGACCAGGCCCAGCGACAGGTCAGGCAAAGACGGCGGGATGGCGGGAAAGACGCGCAACCCCTCCGGTGTCGGCCGGATGCCCAGATAGTGCCGTTGCAGGGTATCCAGCGAGCCGGACATGGCGCCCAGGTGAACCCCTTCGCGTACGCCTCGATCGCTCCTGGCGTGCAGGTCAACATGCAGCGTTTCGCGGAAATAGCGCCAGGACGCCTGTGCATCGAATGAGGCCAGTGCACCGGCACAGATGGCCCGCGACAGACTGGACTCGTGGGTAATGTGGGCCATGTGGTAGTCTACCGTGTGCCTGAGCTCGGTTGGTGCATATCCCAGCCGCGCCAGCAACGACTGCAGCTCCTCCTCGGGCAGCAGGTGCAACAGCATCAGTACATCAGCCTGTTTGGTCAGCTGGTAGCGCTCGCAGTTGTCCCCCCGGGCCTCGAGCATCCAGTCCAGGCGCGGGCCCGTATCGGTGAGCCACCGGGACGGCGGCTCCTTGAGGTCGTCAAACCCCTCGAACTCACTGAGCACGCCGTCGGCACGAAACGGCAGATACATGCGGCAGCAGATGTCGCGCCAGCGGTCGAGTTCCCGGGCATCGATGTCGAGATCGGTACACAGGCGCCCGGCCTGTTCAGATGGCAGGATCTGCAGCAACCGCTCGGCACAGGTGAGGGTCCATACCGCCATCACATTGGTATAGGCATTGTTGTCGAGACCGGCATGCTCGGCGCCGGGATAGCGGTTGTGATATTCGTCTGGACCTATCACTCCGCGGATGACATAACGGCCCCGATCTTCGTCGAAGCGGGCAATGCTGCCCCAGAAACGGGCGATTTCCAGGATCATGATCCCGCCGAAACCGGCCAGCAGGTCGGTGTCGCCTGTGGCCAGATACAGCTGCCAGGTGTCATAGGCGATGGCAGCACTGACATGCCGCTGCAGCCGGGTATCGTCGAGCATCCATCTACCCGACAGTGGATTGCACTGCAGTGGAGGGGTTTCTTCCTCGCCACTGCGTGCGCTGCGCCAGGGAAACATTGCGCCGCGCAGGCCGATTCGGCTGGCCCGCTCACGGGCCACGTCAAGGCGCCGGTAGCGGTAGAGCAGCAACTCCCGGGCAATGTCCGGGAAACGGGTGCTCAGAAAGGGAAAGGCCAGAATCTGATCCCAGAAAACCTGGCCATAGTACCCCTCCTGCCAGCCGCGCGACGGGAGCCCCAGGTCCTGACCGCAGGACCGCGGGGAAACGGTCTGCATCAGATGGAAGGCGTGAAAGTGCAGGATGCGCTGCAGCTCGCGGTCGCTGCTGCGCAAAGGCATGCCTGCCCACAGCGACCACCAGGCCTTGCGATGCTCGTGTAAAAGCAGGAAGTAGGGCTCGTCCGGCAATAGGGTCAGCGCCCTTTTGCGGGCGGCTCGGGGTTCGTCAGGAAGTTCATCGTCCATCGCCACGACAACCCTTTTCTCGATCACGATTGACCCCCTGGCCGGGACTGGGCAACTGCTTTCCAGTACCAGATGGCCGGCATCCCAGGTGCCTTTCCAGTGCAAGGCCGAGTCGATGCTGTGTACTTCACTGGCCATCGCCAGCTGCCGGCGGGGGTCGTGCAGTCCTGCGCTCAGTGTCGCCCGGCCGTGTTCGTCGTGCTCGACGACCACATTCTTCAGTCGTCTACCCTCGTAGGCGCGGTTGCGGCTGATCAGCGCGTTGGTCACGCTGGTATCCAGTGTCGACCGCACTCCCAGGGCCTGCACCGTTGCCGGTGGGGTGACTTCCCAGCGCAGTACACACAACTGGGGCTGGGCCATGCTGACGAACCGTGTTTCCACCACGTCTACCGGCTGGTCGTCCAGCAGCAACGCCATCCGCCGCTCCAGAATGCCGTCGCGCATATTCAGGCGCTGATGGTAGGTACCGCGCTCGGTGCATGCCGGGTCGAACCAGCAGCCGCCGAGTCCGATGGTCATGCCAAAGAGGTCAGGCAGGTTGACCAGCGCTGCCATGTTGACTGTCTGGCCATTGACCTCCCGTGGCGCGTCGTCGTACCAGCCCGCGCGGTAAAAGCCGGCGTACTGTGCCTGCTGCCCGTCGTGCCGGGGTCGTGTGGCTGCAGCTTCGGGGGCACTGGCGCGCCATGACAGCAGTCCGTTGCCGAGGGTCAGCAGGGCCTCCCGGCGGATCTCATCGGGCGGATCGAAGTGGTCGAAGACAATAGCGCACTCCTCGCTGTCGGGTTCAAACATCGATTGTCCTTGCTGATCTGAGCAGGTGCCCGGCCAGGGCGGTAATCTCGGCCCGGCCGTGATAGGACGGCTGAGAGCCGTACCCGGTGGTGGCCAGATTGGCCGATGCCACGCCCCAGGCCGCTGCTTCAAGACCGTCCCGGCCCTCCAACAGGGCAACGGCGAAGGCGGCGGTGAAGGCATCTCCGGCGCCGGTGGTGTCGACAATATTCACCTCCCCGGCAGGGATATG
>JAESUC010000158.1 GCA_016763285.1 Pseudomonas sp. | reverse complement strand
CGCTTCGTTGATCTCCACCACATCCAGTGCCTCGGCCTTGATTCCGGCGCGGGCCAGCGCCTTGCGTGTGGCCGGGACGGGGCCCAGGCCCATCAGGGCAGGATCGACGCCGGCGGTGGCTACGGCCATCACCCGCGCCAATGGCGTCAGCCCGTGGCGGCGGGCATAGGCTTCGGTCGTGACCAGTACGACGGCAGCACCATCAGTCAGAGGCGAGGAGGTCCCGGCGGTCACCACGCCATCCGCTCGGAATGCTGGCTTCAAGCTGGCAAGGGCCTCAAGAGAGGTTGCCGGGCGGATGCAGCCGTCTTCTCTGATCAGTTCACCCGAAGGCAGACGAAGCGGAATGATCTCGTCCGCCAGCCGGCCTGCCTGACGCGCCAAGGCTGCCTTGCTGTGCGATTCCAGCGCCAGCTGCTCCTGATCGGCGCGGGTTACCTTGTACAGCGCAGCCACATTTTCGGCGGTCTCACCCATGCTGATATAGGCGTCAGTGTGCTTGCTCAGCTCCGGATTGGGGGAAAAGGTCAATCCTCCCTGGGGCACCTGGCTCATGGACTCCACGCCGAAGCACATATAAGCCTCACCCAGACCGGCCTCAATCTGCGCAACGGCGATATGCACTGCCGACATGGACGAGCCGCAGAAACGGTTGACCGTCATGCCGCTGAGGCTGTGGGGAAAGCCCGCCAGCAGCGAAGCAATTCTGGCCACATTGTTGCCCTGCGGTCCTTCCGGGTAGGCACAGCCGGCGATCACATCTTCGATGGAGTCGGGATCAATATCCAGCTGGCGGGTGAAGTCACGTAGCAGGTGGCCAGCAAGTGTATCCGGGCGCATGTCCGCCAGGGCGCCCTTGCGGGCGAAGTGAAAGGGTGTTCGGGCGTAGGCTGAAATCAGGGCTTTCATGGTATCTCCTGGGTTATCCGGGTGATGCGTGTAGGGGCGTGGCTCGTAATGAAGACCGCCCGTTATCTGCAGACAGCCTGCGTTTCGGTGGTCCTGGCATGCACCTGCGCTGGCCCGTTCAACCATTTCAATACATCGCCGATCATCTGACGGTCGGCCAGGATCCGGTTGTGACCGCCGCTGGCTAGCCAGAGCGAATGGGCGGATGAGGCGCGCAGGTTGGCCTCGGCATCCGACAGCGGCACGATGGCGTCATCTGCGGCATGGACCAGAAGAATCGGAGCCTTCAACGCGTTCAGTGCGCGATCGACCCGGTAGCGTTGCAGGGGCCCGCCCAATGCCTGGGTGATCTGCCTGACCATCTGCCGCAAGGCGCGCGGGCTGAGCCCCTGACGCCGGGCCTGCGCGAGGGCGTAATCCTCGGCCCCCCGTGGGGCGCAGATCAGCACTATATTGTCAGGCTTGAGCCCATAGGCTTCTGCCGCGAGTGCGGTCATTGCTGCGCCAATGGAGTGGGCGATCACTGTGCAGGGTTGCTTGAGAGCCGCTGCCGTTTCAGCGATGGACTTGGCCAGCAGGGGCAATGGCGCGCTTTCGCCATCCGCCTCGCCATGCCCGGGCAGATCAATAGCGGCGACGCGGTAGCCGGCATTCAGCAGCGGTGCCACGAAGCCGCCCATGGCAAAGTGATCCCGTTCCCATCCATGCACCAGCAGAACCAACGGGCCGGCGCCTCTGACCCAGAAGGGCACCTGATGGCCGTCTACGCAGATTTCCCGGCGCTCGAAATCCTCGAATGCCTCCGCCCAGTGCCGGCGGCTGGTATTGGGGCGTGGTTTCAGAAAGGCGCGGGCCCCCAGTGAGCCAAAGTAGCCAGGCAAAAGCGCGGAAATAAAACCTGTCACAGCGGTTGTTGCTTGCGTTCCCACATTGCGGTTAGCCATTTTTTCGTCCTCTTGCATGTTGAAGGTGCCCGATCAGAGCGCCTGGGTGGGGCTGTTATTGTATAAGTGTATATACACATTAAATACTCCAAAAAAAGCCCGTAAGGGCTCATTGGCGCGGGTGCTCTGGGGGCGACAGACGCCCCGGAGCGGGTTCAGCGCGCGATGGTCGTCAGGCCGGTTAACACGTCATGGCTTTCCTGCCATTGTTCTTCCCCCAGCCCGTCCCGATACTTTTTCTGTACGGCCTGCCACAGAGGATAGGCTTCATCCAGTTTGGCTTTGCCGGCGGGTGTCAGGCCGGAAGCGCGCGCCCGGTGATGGCTGCCTGTTCTGGTTTCGATCAGTCCCTCCTTCTCCAGCAGCTTGAGGTTGCGGGTCAGAGTAGTGCGCTCCATCGCCAGCCAGTCAGCGAGTTCGCTGATCGACCCTGGTGCGCCGTAGCCGATGGCAACCAGCAGGGTGAACTGGGTGATTCTCAGGCCGCAGGGCCGCAATGCCTCATCGTAGGCACGGGTTATCATGCGGTCTGCCATACGGGCCTTTCGGCACAGGCAGTCGCGGGCAATGATGGGAAAGATCTGTGCGTTTTTATCTGTCATATAGTGTATATACACAATAAGTTTTTCTGCGTCAAGCCCATGCTGCCGTTTGCAGGGCCAGGCCTACGGTGAATGAACATCTCGACTACCCCCTTGGACCCACTGACATCTGCGGGCTTTGCGGATAATATTGCATGCAAAGATGCATATTCGTGCGCTTTGGTGTGATGTTGGAACTGCTTCACTGATGGCTTGATCCAGATCAGGGGAGGAGCCCAAAAAAAAGAACAATAATCAGGATCCTTAGGCCTGCACGCGGGGAGGTTTTTTAGTGTCCGAAGAGATGTCAGACAAGCCATTCTTGAAAGAAATGCCTTTTGTCGAGGCGTGCAATGAAACCCTCATGGAGCTTGGGGAGTGGTGGCGGAAAGTCGCCCTGATCGGCAAGATTACCAGCCTGGATATAGCTGCCACGATCCTGGATGACATGGATGATGCCCGGGACGGTTTTCAGCAGCTCCAGAGCGAACTGATAGATAACCTGGTGCGGGAGAACCTGCGCAAACTGGAGCAGGAGCTGGGTTCTCGGGCACGGTTTGCCATCGACATCCTGGTCCGCAATCTCTTTGAACGTACTGCGGATGTGGGCTTTCTCGCTACAGATGAGGATATTCGTGGCTTCCTGCGTCACCCGAATGCTTCACCTGAGGCGACCGACAGGATCGTGCAGCGTCTGCGCGAGTACAGACTCAAGTACAGCGTGTATGACGAGATCCTGCTGCTCGATCCCCAGGGCAAGGTGTGTGCCCAGCTTGATCAGAACAACCGGGTGGTCCGCTCCAGCGATCCGCTGATCAGGGAAACGCTTGATGGCGGAGCCTCCTATGTGGAGACCTTCCGGCCCACGGATCTGCTGCCCGGGCGACGGGCAGGCCTGATCTACTCCGCCCCGGTGACCGATTCCGGCCAGCCGGGCGCACAGGTTCTGGGGGTGCTTTGCCTGAGCTTTCGCTTCGATGACGAGATGCTCGGCATCTTCACCAACCTGGCCAGGCCCGGGGAGCTGGTGGCTATCCTGGACAGCAATGACCGCGTTATTGCCAGCAGCAATGAACGCTGTCTGCCCATCGGCAAAAGCCAGCCCGGCTCCCGCCACGGACAGCTTTCGCGGATAGGCAGCGGAAAGGATGTGTACCTGGCAAGAAGCTGTCAGACCCGAGGCTATCAGGGCTACATGGGGCTGGCCTGGCAAGGCCAGGTCATGGCGCCGTTGCAGTCGGCCTTTCAGGCGGGTGACCAGGCTGGCGAGACAACGCTGACCGGGCTGCATCAGGACGGGGAGTTCATCTCCGTTGCGTTGCG
Source organism: Pseudomonas sp. (assembly GCA_016763285.1). Taxonomy (GTDB): domain Bacteria; phylum Pseudomonadota; class Gammaproteobacteria; order Pseudomonadales; family Pseudomonadaceae; genus Halopseudomonas. Next base: position 12,045 of record JAESUC010000158.1, on the reverse strand, counting down.
CAATATCAGAAAGCACGCTGCCCGTGTGACGGATGATCTGTCCCTCATCGTTCTGAATGGTCAGATTGTGGCTGCCAAGCGCGACGCGCAGGAATTCATGCCAGTGCTTAGCGAAATCCGCGTGATTGGCAACCGAACCCGCAAGGTCTTCGACAACTCGATTTCCAGCCTCTATGCGACCGTGCTGGAGTCATTGATGAGCGAGGTCCGCTTCCAGGCCTTTCTGGCCGTGGATATCATGGATCGCAATCTGTATGAACGCGCCAACGATGTTCGCTGGTGGGCGCTTACCAGCCGTTTTGGCGAGATTCTGGCCCAGCCCTCCAGAACCGAGCAGCAATGCCAGGCGCTGACCGATATCCTTGTCTATATAAACAGCCTCTATACCGTCTACACCAACCTGATTCTGTTCGACACGCATCGCCGGATTCTGAGCGTGTCCAATCCCGGCGAGCGGCACCTGGTGGGCACGACGCTGCCGGCTGATTGCGGATGTGCTGATGCCCTCAAGGTCCGTGATTCGCAGCGCTATGTGGTGTCTCCGTTCCGGGCTACGCCGCTTTACCATAATCGCCCCACCTACATATACATGACCTCCGTGCGCTCGCCCCAGAGCGGAGGCGTGGTGGGCGGTATCGCTATTGTTTTTGACAGCGAGCCGCAATTCAGAGCGATGCTCGAAAATGCTCTGCCCAGGGATGAGGACGGCAATATCTTCAAGGGCAGCTTTGCCATCTTCACGGATCGCCAGGGTACGGTTATCGGCGCCACCGAAGGTCAGCTCTGCCCTGGCGACGTAATCGAACCGATCGGGGACTTTTTCAAGCTGGAGAACGGCAAGCGTCAGTCTGCACTGATCACCTATGGCGGTCTGAACTATGCCCTCGGCGCGACGGCGTCCCAGGGCTACCGGGAATACAAGACCAGCAGTGATTACCAGAATGACGTGCTGGCGCTGGTTTTTGTGCCGGTGTGACAGAGGAACTCAGTTGAGCCGCAGGAAGCGGCGTCGGCCGCCTCAGCCGGGCAACAGCTGGCGAATGCGCGCGGCGAGTTTGGCTACGGCAAAGGGTTTGGTCAGCACGGCCATGCCCGGGTCTGTCTGGGAATCTTCAAACATGGCCTGTTCGGCATAGCCGGTAATGAATAACACCGGCAGGCCGGGGCGTCTGAGGCGTCCCGCATCGGCCAGCTGCCGTCCATTCATGCCGCCAGGCAGGCCGACATCGGTCACCAGCAGGTCGATATGAATTTCTGAATGCAAGACCTCCAGGCCCGCCGGCCCGTTGGCCACTTCGATAGCGCGGTAGCCTAGATCCTGCAGCACATCGGCGACCAGCATGCGCACGGTGGGCTCGTCATCGACGACCAGTACAGTCTCGCCGGCATTGGTGCCGGGCAGGGTTTGCGTGGTGGTCAGCGCGCGATCGTTGCGCGCTTCACCCAGGTGGCGTGGCAGATAGATAGACACCTCGGTGCCCACCGCTGGCGTCGACTGGATTCTCACCTGACCGCCGGATTGCTTGGCGAAACCGTAGATCATCGACAGACCCAGGCCGGTGCCCATGCCCAGGGGCTTGGTGGTAAAGAACGGGTCAAAGGCCCGAGCGACCACCTCGGGTGTCATGCCGGTGCCTGTATCGCTGACGCTCAGCCGCAGATAGTCGCCGGGAGGCAGATCCTTGCGCCGGGCGCTATCGACATCGATGTTGCGACTGTCGATCTTGATGTGGATGCTTCCACCGCTGGGCATGGCATCCCGGGCGTTGATGCACAGATTCAACAGGGCATTTTCCAGTTGGGAAGGATCGACCAGCGCGATCCAGGGTTGCTGATCCCCGGAACACTCCACCGAAATTTCCGGCCCTACCGTTCGGCGGATCAGGTCGAGCATGCCTTCGATCAGGATGTTCGCGTCGGTAGGCCGTGGGGCCAGCGTCTGTCTGCGGGAAAAGGCCAGCAGCCGATGGGTCAGCGCTGCAGCGCGGGAGGCCGCTCCCTGGGCCGCTTCAATGTATTTTCCGGTCTCCTGGCCGCGGTCCTGGTCGATGCGCAGGCGGATCAGGTCCAGGCTGGCTGAAATAGCCATCAGCAGGTTGTTGAAATCGTGGGCCAGGCCGCCGGTCAATTGGCCGACCGCTTCCATTTTCTGCGACTGGCGCAACTGTGCCTGGGCCCTTTCCAACTCGGCCTCACGCTCCTTGTCCTGGGTAATGTCCCGCCCGGTGGCGTAGGTCAGGTTGCCGGACGGTGCGGCCGCCCAGGAAAGCCAGCGTACCGAGCCGTCCACATGCACGAAGCGGTTGATGACCAGGGGTTGCTCACCCCGAGCGGCCCGTTCGTAAGCGTTGACCGTGCTGGAATGATCCTCCGGGACGATGAACTCATTAACGTGACGGCCAATCAGCCTACGCGGGGAGTACCCCAGCAGTCGTGTCCAGGCCGGGTTGACGCGTCTGAATACGCCACTGAAATCGATGACGGCCATCAGGTCCGGCGCGGTGTCCCACATCAGATCCCGCTCTTCGGTGCGGATAGCCACTTCTTCGGCCAGCCGTTCGTTCAGCGCCTTCAGTTGGGTCTCGGCGGCGCTGCGCTGACTCTCGGCGGTGATCTGCGAGGTGATCTCGAAGCCCTGGTTGAACAGGCCGACGATGCTGCCGTCTTCCCCGCGAATAGGGGTCGCGGTGATGTTCCAGTAGGTTGTCTCCTGCCGGCCGCTGCGAAATATCGGCAGCTCGACCCGATCCTGAGCGAAGCCCTGGCCGGTCGCCATGGCACGCTGAAAGGGTGGGGCGACGGTTTCCCAGGTGTTATCCCATACCTCGCTGACCGTGCGGCCCAGCGCCAGAGGATGCCTCTCTGCCATCGACGCAATGTAGGCATCGTTGTAGAGCATGATCAGATCCGGACCCCAGAGGACGGTGCCAAGCACCGGGGAGTTCAGACAGATCGACACCGCCGTGCGCAGCGATTGCGGCCAGGTTTCCGGGGCGCCGAGCGGCGTCGCTGCCCAGTCGTGGTCGCGCATTCTCTGGCCCATTTCGCCGCCACCGGACAGGAATGCGAGCGTACTGTTCATCGTGGGCTGCTCCTTGTGACTCGCGTAGGGCGCTCCACAGGAAGGCAACGCGCTGCCGGATTGGCAAGAGAGGGGATCGAAATGGATAGCTCGTCTCGACCGAATACCGCCATTTTGCCATTGTGAGGAGAGCGCCGGTAGGCTTGTCTGATAAGATTTGACGCCCTCGACCTGATCAGGCCGCAGGCGCGCGAGTGAAACCTATAGGGAGATACGGGATGCAGAGAATAACCAGAGCGCTCTGGCTGATAATGCTGGCGTCCGTGATCAGTGGCTGCAGCATCGGTCAGGCCAGTGCGGGCGATCAATGGCTGGGCCATACCGAAACCGGCGTGGCGTCATACTATGCTGACAGGTACGTGGACAGACATACCGCCAGTGGCGAGCTGTATCAGTCCAGCGAGATGACCGCCGCGCACCGGACCCTGCCCTTTGGCTCCCTGGTGCGGGTGACCAATATCAAGAACGGCAGGAGTGTGGTGGTGCGGGTGAATGACCGCGGTCCCTTTGTCCGCGGCCGGATCATAGACCTGTCCCGCGCGGCCTTTGACAGTATCGGGAATACGTCCCAGGGCTTGCTGCAGGTCAGGATCGAGGTTATCCAGTAAGCACTGGTAGGGAAGCAGACATGTACGACATGAAGGACATCACCCTGGAAAGCTGGAGCGTAACCGGCCTGCAGACCCGTGTTGCCAGCGTGGGGCGGGGGCCCGTGGCGCTGTTCATCCATGGCTGGCCAGAGTGCTGGTATACCTGGCGGCAGCAGATGGTGGCGCTGGCCAACGCCGGCTACCGCGCCATTGCGCCGGACATGCCGGGGTTTGGCGAAACCCAGGGATTGCCCTCCATTGGTGACTACAATGTCGTGCGTATCTGCGCCTTCATGGATGATCTCGTGGCCCAGACCGGAGATGCCTCGGTACTGCTGATCGGGCACGATTGGGGCGCAATCAATTGCTGGCAGTTCGCGCTGCGCCATCCGCAACGGGTGGCGCGACTTGTGAACATGAGCGTGCCGCTACATCCGGTCGCTGATCATCCGCCCATGACCCTATTGCGTGAACATTTCGGCGACGACTTTTTCTACCAGTTGTATTTCCAGGAACCGGGCGTGGCCGAGGCTGAATTCGACGCCGATCCCGAGGGCATCCTGCGAGCGCTCTATTGCTCTCCCGATACGCCACGGGAGCCACCCCGACTCGGGCGTTCGATCCGTGAGGGCGGTGGCTGGATCGATCGCCTGGGTAAACCGCTCGAGCTGCCCGAGTGGCTGACCGACGAGGCTTTTGCCTATTTTGTTGCGGCTTACCGGCACAGCGGTTTCGCCGGGGGCATCCATTACTACCGCAACCTCGATGAGAACTGGCGGCTGATGCAGCCCTACCGCGATGCGCGAATCGAGTGTCCGGTACTCTTTCTGGTGGGGAGCGCCGACAGCGTGATCCGCGGTGCCAGCGAAGAGCAGCTCAGCAGAAGAATGGCGCCGCGGGTTCCCGACCTGAGCATTGTGATGCTGCCGGGTATAGGTCACTGGATCCAGAGTGAAGCGGCTGCCGAGGTGAATGCTGCACTGGTCAGATTTGCCGGACCGGCCTCATCGCTCCCCCGGGTGTGATGCAAACCACTGCTTCAGTAGCGCCACACACTGCTCTATCTGCTGTTCGCTGGCGCTGGCAAACCCCATCACCAGGCCGGTTCTGGCCCCATCGCCGATAAAATGAACACTCAACGGCGTACTGCCGAAGCCCTGGGTTGCCAGCCAGCGCGATAGCGCGATGTCGTCGAACGGGCCCTCCAGCACCAGATGCATGCCGGCGCTTTCCGCTATGGGTGTCACCCAGGCGCCGAGTTCACGTACGACGCGGGACTGAAAGAGCAGCCATTTGTCGCGGTACAGCTGACGCATGCGCCGCAGATGGCGAGTGAACTGGCCGGTCTCGATGAATTCGGCAAGGGCGGCCTGGATCAGTAGCGGGCTTTCCCCGCCGTTGATCCGTTTCGACTGCACAAGGTGGGCTACCAATGGCTCCGGTACCACCAGATATCCCACCCGCATGGCGGGAAGGAGCGACTTGCTGAAGCTGCCGACATAGAGCACCGGCGTATCGGCGAACAGGCCCTGGATGGCAGCGAAGGGTTTGTTGTAGAAGTGGAATTCGCTGTCGTAGTCGTCCTCTACGATCCATGTCTGGTTGCGCTGGGCCCACTTCAGCAGCGCCATGCGCTGGGAGATATCCAGAATGCCGCCCATCGGGTACTGGTGTGTCGGGGTGCAGAACAGCAGTTTCGCGCTGCCCAGGCCGTCCAGTGCGTCCACATCCAGCACCTGCTTGCGCAGCGGCACCGGCCTGACCTGATTGCCCCGGGAGGCAAGCGCGTGCCGAGCGCCCCGGTAGCCCGGGTTCTCGCACAGTACGGTGTCGCCCGGCTCCAGCAATACATCGGCAATCAACGACAACGCCTGCTGGGCGCCATTGGTAATAATCACCTGATGCGCCTCGCAGCGCACCCCGCGGGAGGAGCGTAGATACTGGGCGACGGCCTGACGCAGCGGCAGGTAGCCCTGGGTGCTGTCGTAGCCGCGCAAAAGGCGACGGCTCTCCTGGTGATGCACGGTGCGATTCCAGCTGCGAATCGGGAAGGCGTCCAGATCCGGCAGGCCGGGCTGAAAGGGCAGGCTGGCATCCTCTGTGCGGCTGATGTGCAGGTCGGTCCTCTGCGGCAAGGGAGGAAGGGCACTCTTGTCCGCCGCCGCGCCTGGCGCCGGTCGCGTGCCGGGCCGCAGGATATCGGAGCGAATATCGTCGTGCACGAATACGCCCCGGCCGGCACGCCCCTGCAGGAATCCCTCTGCCTTCAGTTGGTCGTAGACCGCGGACACGGTGTTGCGGCTGACCCCCAGGTCCTGGGCCAGTTGTCGACTGGAGGGCAGGCGACTGCCCGGCAGGTAGCGGCGCTGAAGGATGCGTTGGGCCAGCTGCTGATAGAGCTGGTTCTGCAGTGGGGCCGAAGCGTCCAGCCGAATATCGTCGATCACTGAACTGGCTCCCTGTAATTTCACGATCTGGATCTTTTGAGGGTATCAGATGTTGGCTTTAATGGGGCCACGGACAGCCAAGCAAACAAGGAGCACCCATGACCACCGCCGATATCACCGCGCCCGCGCCGAGCCCTCTGACCTGTTGTCCGCGCAGCAAGGTCAAGCGTGCCGCCAAGCGTGCGAGCTACGACCGGGCGCCGGCCTATGCCCTGATCGACCGGCTGAAGACAGCCCACGTCGCATTCGTTGAACAGGGCGAGCCGCGCATCATCCCGATTACCGCATGGCGCATGGGCGATAACCTGTATCTGCATACCCTCAACGGTGGCCGGCTGGCCAAACGCCTGGAGTCGGGTATACCGCTGTGTCTGTCCTTTGCGATGACCGAGGAATGGGTGATGAGCAAGTCGGCGTTCAATCACAGCGCCAATTACCAGTCCCTGGTGCTGTTCGGTACGGCCGCGCTGGTTACCGATGAAGCGGAGTTCGATGCATCCTTTCGCACGGTCATCAATGATCTGGAACCCGGCCGTTGGGAGCAGGTACGCGCGCCCAACGCCAAGGAGCGCAAGGCGACGGCGTTGTTTCGCATAGCCATTGAAGAGGGGGCGTTCAAGAGCCGGACGGGCGGGCCGGTGGAAGAGCCGGACGATATGGACCTGCCCGTCTGGCATGGCAATCTTCCGGTCTAGCAGCCCGCTAGCGCCGTCTCATGCTCCAGATGAAGTAGGCGCCGCCGATCAGTGAGGCCACCAGGCCCGCGGGTATCTCGTGGGGGAACAGGGCCTGGCGGCCGACCCAGTCGGCGAGGATCATCAGCAGGGCGCCGATCAGGGCCGCGCCAAGCATGTGCTCACGGGCACGTCCAAAGCCGATCAGACGTGCCAGGTGAGGTGCCAGCAGACCGACGAAGGACAGCGGGCCAATCACCAGCGTGGCACATGCCGTAAGCAGGGCGATCAATAGCAGCAGCAACAGGCGTGACCGGTTCAGACCCATGCCCAGGGCGCTCGCGGTGGCTGCACCCAACGGCAATATATCGAGCCAGCGCGCCAGAGGGCGGGTAGCCGCCATGACGACCACGCCCATGACAGCTATGAACAGGCCACTGTTGAGATCCACGTAATAGGTGGACCCGGAGAGCCAGGCCACTACCTGCTGACCCCTGGGATCGCCCCCGCTGAGCACGATACTGCGCACCGCGTCGAACAGCGCGGTGATCGCCACGCCGGTCAGCAGCAGGCGCTCAGGCAGGTAACCGCTGCGCCGGTTGAGCAGCACCACCAGCCCCAGCGCGGCGAGGGCGCCAAGGGTGCCCGCGGTGATCAGCGTCAGATTGTCCGGCGAGCGGACGAGGAAGATCACGGCCATCAGCGCGATGGCGCTACCGCCGCTGATGCCCAGCAGCTCCGGACTGGCCATCGGATTGCCGGACATGCGCTGGATAATGGTGCCGGCAATGGCCAGCATGATGCCCGCACCGGCGGCAGCCAGCAGCCGCGGCAGGCGCCACTCCAGAACGCTCCACTGGACGGTGCCGGCCCAGCCCTGGGCGCTCTGACCGACAAAAAGGGCCAGCACCACAGCAATCAGCAGCAGTACACACAGCACAGCCGCAAGGCGCGCGGGCCGGGGATGCCTGTGACTGAATCCCGAAGCGCTTGTGGAAGGTCGGTTGCCCCCGAGTTTCAGTCGCGGTATCAACCAGAGCAGCAAGGGCGCGCCCAGGGCTGCGGTCATGGCGCCAGTGGGCAGCAGGGCCGAACGGCTGCCGGCAAGATACTGGATCAGCTGGTCGGTACAGGTCAGGAGTAGCGCGCCCAGTACCACGGACCAGAACATGCGCGCGCCCAGTTTTCTGGCTCCGGCCATGCGGGCAATGTTGGGTGCGGCCAGGCCGATAAAACCGATAATGCCCACCACGCTGACGATGCAGCCGGTGATAAAGACCGCCAGTCCGAGACCCGCCAGACGCAGTTGGCGCACCGACACCCCCAGACTCCGGGCGTTGCTCTCGTCCAGGTCCATCACTGCCAGCGGCCTGAGCAGCACAAAGGCCAGCACGGCGCACACCGCCAGCCTTGGCCAGAGGTGGGTTACCCCGCTCCAGCCGCTCTGCGTCAGCGAGCCCGCGCCCCAGATAAGCACACCCTTGAGAGCTTCCTGGTTGAACAGCAGCAGGGTGATGGCCAGCGCGCCGACGAACAGGTTGATCACCAGGCCCGCGAGGACCACCACCATGGGGGCCAGGCCCCTGCTCCAGGCCAGGGCGAACACCAGGGCCATGGTTGTGGCGCCGCCGGCCAGTGCTACCCACTCCCGGCCCGCAGCAAGCAGCGCAGGTGCAAACAGGGTGGCGGCAATGAGGGCCAGATTGGCCCCGCTGGCCACGCCCAGCGTCGTGGGCGCGGCCAGGGGATTGCGCAGCACCTGCTGCATCAGTACGCCAGCCAGGCCCAGGCCGGCGCCAGCCAGCAGGGAAATGCACAGGCGTGGCCACCAGCTGTAGTACAGAACCGCTTCTTCGGAAGAGGAAATCAGCGGCTGGAACAGGGCCTGCAGGTTGAACATCAGGCCTCTTTCCACCGGCAGTGCAGTCCAGCCCAGGGTGGCAACGATCAGGCCCAGACCCAGCGCCAGAAACAGGGGGGAAGCGAAGGGAGAGAATCTACTGTGCATGGCGGGCCACCAGGGCGTGGGTCAGCACGTCAGCGAAGCGTATGGCGGAGGGAAGAGCGCCAAAGCTCCAGACCGGGGGCAGGCTGATGACGCTGTCATTCTGCACATCGGGAAGGGTCTGCCACAGACCGCTGTCAGCCAGCTGCGCCTGCACGCCGAGCGGTGCCGGCTCGACGACCACCAACTGGGCGTCAATGCCGAGCAGTTCTTCGACACCGACCATGGCGAACCCCCAGCTGTTGGTCTGGCCGGGCCAGGCGTTTTCCAGTTCGAGCTGTTCCAGCACGGCCTGATAAAGGCCGTTTTCGCCGAACACGCGCACATGGCGCGCGTCCATGAACTGCACGATCAGCAGCGGCCTGGTTGCTGTCGGCAATTGCTGGCGATGGGCGAGCAGGATCGACTCGGCCTGCGCGATCAGCCGTTCCCCGGCCTGCGGCTGACCAGCCAGCCGGGCTGCATCGCGGGTGAGCTGCAGCATCTGTTCCCAGGTGTCGCTGCCCGGGATATAGAGCTCAAGCTGTTCAACCGGGGCGATACGGTTCAGGCGCGGGGCGAGGTTGCTGAACATGGGCGAAATCAGAATCAGGTCCGGCTGCAGATCGGCCAGCAACTCCAGGTTTGGCTGGGTACGCAGTCCCAGATCGACCACCGTGTCGGGCAGGGCCGGCTCCGCCACCCAGTCGTGATACGCACTGAGCTGCGCTACCGCCTGTGGTGCCACACCCATGCCCATCAGGGTCTCGGCGATGGTCCAGTCCAGCGTGACTATCCTGGGTGCCGACAGGGCGGGCTCAGGATTCGGCTGGGCAGGGGCTGCAGTGGCCAGCAATAGAATCGACAGGCCGATCGCGACGCTCCTGAGGCGTGGCGAGAGAAACTTGAACAAGGGACAGCTCCGTAACAACAGGTCGATGGGGCGGGGCGGGCAGAGGGTGAGCCGCCTGCGGCTCATTGCACCACGGCAATCGGATGGGGACTGCCGGAGGGACGCATGATCTGCATGGGCAGGCCATAGATGGCTTCCAGGGTATCGCTGTCCATCATCTCGACGGGCGCACCCTGTTCCAGCACCCGGCCGCTATGCAGCGCTGTCAGGCGATCACAGTAGCGGGCTGCCATGTTGATGTCGTGCAGCACGATGATGACGCCCAGCCCCAGGTCATGACACAAGCGGCGGACCAGCTTCAGCACCTCGACCTGATGGGCGATATCCAGTGCAGCGAGGGGTTCATCGAGCAGCAGGAAGCGGCTCTTCTGAGCCAGCAACATTGCCAGCCAGACGCGTTGACGCTCGCCGCCCGAGAGAGAGTCGACCAGCCGGTCTGCCAGCGCGCAGGTGTCGGTCAGGGTGATCGCCCGCTCGATGTGAGCGCGGTCCTCACTCGTCTGGCGACCCAGCAGGCCGTGCCAGGGGTACCGGCCGAAACCGACCAGCTCTCTGCCGGTGAGGCTTTCGGTGGTGGGCAGATGCTGGGGCAGGTAGGCGACCTGCCGGGCAAACTCGCGATCGCCCCAGTCCGTCACCGGGCGACCGTCAAAGCAGACCTGGCCATCGCTGGCGCTCTGCTGTCGCGCGAGCAGCTTGAGCAGGGTCGACTTGCCGGAACCATTGTGCCCAATGAGGCCGTGGACCTTGCCTTCTTCGAACGTCAGATGGGTGGGCTGCAATAATGTTTTGCCGTTGACCGCAAAGGTCACGCCCTTGAGCTCAAACATGAAAACACCCTCGTTATGGCGAGCTACTCAGGTGCACAACGGTAAACGCAATGATAAGCTTTATCAACAATTTTCACTGGCACCTGACCCCCGGAATCTGAATGGAACTTCTTCGCCTGGTATTTCGCTACTATCGCCTGCCCTTCGTGGGTGTACTCCTCCTGAGCCTGGCCAGTGCCCTGCTCGGGGTAGGCGTGATCGCCTTTATCAATGCCAGGCTCATGGCTGCGGGAGCCCCGCTCGCGGTGTTGCCGGAGTTCCTGCTCTGGCTGGCTGCCCTGCTGGTCATCACATTGGCGGCGCAGCTGTGTCTGACCCGTCTTGGCCATTACTTCGTGTTCACCCTGCGCGGCCAACTGATCAAGCGCATCCTCGATACCGACCTGGAGCGGATCGAAGCACTCGGCAGTGCCGACCTGCTGGCCAGTCTCGCCAGCGACGTACGCAATATCACCATTGCCTTCGTGCGGCTGCCGGAACTGGTTCAGGGGGTGGTACTGTCCCTGGCGGCCCTGGCCTATCTGGCCTGGCTGTCCCTGCCGCTGCTGGGTGTGATCGTGATCTGGCTGGCCGGTGTGATTGGTGTGGGCTGGCTGCTGGTGTCCCGCGTCTATACGCACTTCAATCAGTTGCGCGAGGCCGAGGATCGCCTGCAACGGGATTTCGAGTCGATACTCGAGGGCCGCAAGGAATTGCGTCTGAACCGCGATCGGGCCAGGCGGTTGTACGAGGAAACCTACAGCGCGGATGCCGAAGCCTACCGATACCATATTGTCCGCGCCGATACCTATCACCTGAGCGCCAACAACTGGGCCAATATCATGATGCTCGGCGCCATCGGGGTTACCTTTTTCATGGCCAACGCCCTCGGCTGGGCTTCGACCGCCGTGGCGACCACCTTTTCCCTCACGCTGTTGTTCCTGCGCACCCCGCTGATCCAGGCCGTGGGCGCCTGGCCAACGCTGGTCAGTGCACAGGTCGCTTTCGACAAGCTGGACAAGCTGGCACTGGCGCCGCACCGGGAGGGGTTCGAGATCAAGGACATCCTGGGCGACTGGCAGACCATCGAATGGCGAGCGGTCAGCTACCAGCATACGGGCAAGGAGGGAGCAGACGGCTTCACGGTCGGCCCGCTGGATCTGACGCTCAAGCGCGGCGAACAGGTGTTTCTGATAGGCGCCAACGGCAGCGGAAAATCGACACTCGCGCGCCTGCTGTGCGGGTTGTATCGCCCCGTGAGTGGCCAGATTCTGGTCGATGGCAGGGCGCTCGGGGAGGATGAGATGCCCAGTCTGCAAGCCCGCTTCGCCAGTGTATTCACGGACTTTCACCTGTTCGATCTGCTGGTCGGCCCAGGTGGGGCGGCGGCCGATCCGGAGCTGCTGGAGTTATGGAAGACGCGGCTCGGACTGGCTGGAAAACTGCAGGTGGAAAATGGCCGCATCAGCGATATCAGGCTGTCCCAGGGGCAACGCAAGCGTCTGGCGCTGCTGGTCGCGCTGGTCGAGCAGCGCGATATCCTGTT
>JAESUC010000157.1 GCA_016763285.1 Pseudomonas sp. | reverse complement strand
TGACCGAGATGTCACCGCCTCACCTCATTCCAGAAACAAAAAGTCCGGGTAGCCCCGGACTTCAGTGATGAACCAATAAAAAACCCCGGTCGGGGAGCCGACCGGGGTTTGGAAACTGCTGGTGGCGACCCTTGAACCGGGCGCCTGCTGGGGTATCAGGCGCGCATGCGGCTAAACCAATACCCAAAATAGAAATACCCGACCACCGCTGAAACGCACGCAGCCGCATGACCGGTGCGCATGGCACGGCAGGCAGACAGGTTGTATTCAGGCAGCATTGGCATGGGAATCTCCACTGATTTGTCTCGACTCTAGCCGATTGCCGGCGGAGCGGCAAGGGTGTGCGGTGCATCTCTTCCACAGCTGTATCTCAGCCGAAACCGGCGCGCGGTGCATAATACCCGGCAAACCCGAATCACTCAGGAGCAACGAATGGCACGTGCCGAACATGAGCTGCATCAGCTCAACCGACAACTGATATGGGACGGCTTCAGACAACTGGCGCCAATCTCCATATTCGTGGTCGCGTTCGGCGCGGCCTTTGGTCTGGCGGCAACCCAGGCTGGCCTGAGCGATCCGATGACCCTCATGATGAGCGCACTGGTCTTTGCCGGAGCCTCACAGTTTGCAGCGCTGGATCTGTGGGGCGCGCAGGTACCGCTCTTTACCCTGCTGATCACCGTGTTTGCGATCAACGCGCGACACCTGCTCATGGGCGCGACGCTCTACCCCTGGCTGAGTCGTTTACCCGCAGCACAACGCTACGGCGTCATGCTGATCGCCTCCGATGCCAACTGGGCGATGTCGATGCAGGCGTTCACCCGGGGCAAGCCCGGTCTGGGTCTGCTGTTTGGCGGCGGTCTGGCGTTGTGGTCGTTCTGGGTATTCGGGACCTGGCTCGGGATAGCCTTTGGGAATCTGATCAGCGATCCCGAGAGCCTGGGACTGGATATGGTGATGGGCTGCTTTCTGCTGGCGATGGTGGTCGGCGGCGAGAAGAACCTGCGGATGTTCGGCATCTGGACCGTGGCTGCGGCCTGCTCGCTGCTGGCCTACTGGTACCTGCCCGAGAACAGCCACGTGGTCGTGGGCGCACTGGCCGGCGGAGTGGCGGGCCTGGTCTGGCGGGAGCCACACCATGAGCATTGAAGCAACCGGATGGGGAGCCCTGTTGCTCATTCTGGCCATGGCGCTGGTAACGTTGGCGACACGCTGGGGCGGTGTGTATGTGATGTCATTCATACCCATCGGTTACCGGATCAAGCAGTTCATCCATGCGATGTCCGGCTCGGTGCTGGTTGCTCTGCTTGCCCCGCTGGCGCTTGAAGGCGATACGGCGGCCCGCCTCGCCCTGCTGACCACTGCCGTCATCATGCTGCTGGTGAAAAAACCGCTGCCAGCCATCGCCGCCGGCATTCTGGTCGCCGCCCTAGTCCGCCGGTTTGTCGGTTAGGGCTACGCGCACCGCTTGCTCGGCGTGGATGCGGGTGGTGTCGTATAGCGCTATCTCGGTGTCTGTCGCCTGGATCAACAGGCCAATCTCGGTACAGCCCAGAATCACACCCTGCGCGCCGCGCTCTGCCAGCGAGGCGACGATATCCAGATACACTTGCCTGGAATCGTCTCTGATCTGGCCCAGGCATAGCTCGTCGTAGATGACCCCATGCACGCGTTCACGCTGTGATTCGTCGGGTATCAGCACCCGAATGCCCTGCTGTTCCAGGCGGTCGCGGTAGAACGCCTGCTCCATGGTAAAACGGGTGCCGAGCAAACCTACCGAGGTAACCCCGGCGCTCCTGAGCACGCTGGCGGTCGCGTCGGCGATGTGCAGCAGCGGAATGCTGACGGCTTGCTCGATCTGCTCGGCGACCTTGTGCATGGTGTTGGTGCAAAGCACCATGAAATCCGCTCCGGCGGCCTCCAGCGCTCCAGCCGCCTTCGCCAGTATGGTCGCCGTTGCCTCCCAGTCACCCTGGTGCTGCAGAGTCTCGATTTCGGCAAAATCCACGCTGTACATCACCAGCCGGGCCGAATGCAGCCCGCCCAATGCATCGCGCACGCCCTGATTGATCAGTCGATAGTATGTCTGGCTGGACTCCCAGCTCATGCCACCGATCAGCCCTATGGTTTTCATGGGGACCTCCCTGTTTTATCGCTTGGGTTGCAAGACAACGGCTGGGCCCGGGCCTGAAAGGAACCTCTGGCTGCTGCAATTGCCTTATGTACCAGGCCCAGCGTACAAAAGGAGAGGCACATGGCGATAGAGCCAGTTATTCCGGAATCAACCCATACAGAGCCCGACAAGCCCAGGACGTCGACGACCGAATCGTCAGAACCGCAGACTGCCGACAGCCGGGCCAAGGCCACTGTGTATCGCATGGTAATGAAAAAACACCTGTGCCCATTCGGCCTGAAGTCGGTCGATTTGCTCGAGCGACAAGACTACAACGTCGACGACAACTGGCTGACCACCCGTGAAGAGACCGATGCCTTCAAGGAGAAGCACAACGTAGACACCACCCCGCAGACCTTTATCGGCCAGAAGCGCATTGGCGGCTACGATGAGCTGCGCCGCTACTTCGGCAAAAAGGTAAAGGCCGAGGGCGAGACCAGTTACCAGCCGGTGCTGGCGGTCTTTGGCGTCTCCGCCCTGTTGGCTCTGGCCGTAGGCTGGATGCTGGGTGGACTGTTCACCATTCGCACGGCGGAGCTGTTCATCGCGTTCAGCATGTCCATTCTGGCGCTGTTGAAGCTGCAGGACGTGGAGAGCTTCTCGACCATGTTCCTCAATTACGACCTGCTCGCCCAACGTCATGTCCGATACTCCTACCTCTACCCCTTTGGTGAGCTGCTCGCCGGGGTCCTGATGGTCGCGGGTGCACTGCTATGGATAGCCATTCCGGTCGCCCTGTTCATCGGTACCATTGGCGCCGTGTCGGTATTCAAGGCGGTGTATATCGATCGCCGCCAGCTTAAATGCGCCTGCGTCGGCGGGGGCAGCAGCGTGCCCCTGGGATTCGTGTCGCTGACCGAGAATCTGATGATGATGGGCATGGGTGTGTGGATGCTGCGGTACTACTTCGGCTGAGGTTTCGGGCCAAGCCCGAAACAAATTCACACGAACAATTCATTTTAATCGCATAGCCGACATCCAAAGGTGCTCGTCGCGGGTATAGCCTGCAGGGACGCAATAGCGATCGGGTACAGGACGGAGCATGGCAGACAGCGAGTTTGACTATGAGGGGGCTCTGGAAGCCTGCGCACGCGGCGATCAGGGCGCTTTTCAACGGTTGTATCAGCATGAGGCTGGACAACTGCTCGGTCTGGCAATCACCTTGCTGGGGCGTCGCGATCAGGCCGAGGACTGTGTGCATGACGCACTGGTCAAGGTCTGGCACAACGCCGACCGCTTCGACCGTACGCTGGGTCAGGGCCGGGCGTGGATATACAGCATCCTGCGCTACCGGGCTCTGAATCAGCTACGCAGTCGCGGCCGCCTGGTGCAGACCGACGATGGCTTTATCGAAGCCATGGCTGACGAAAGTCCGCAGGCCGAAGAGCAGGCCAGCGACCAGTCCGATGGCAAGCAACTGCGCCGCTGCCTGAGCCAGCTTGAACGTCCCAGACGCCATCCCATTCTGTTGGCTTTCTACCGTGGCCTCACCCATGAACAGATTGCGAGCCGGCTGACGACACCCCTGGGCACGATCAAGGGACGTATCCGCGCGGGCCTCCGCGCACTGCAGGAGTGCTTGCAACATGATTCCCGATGAATCGGAACCACGCCGGGCATTGATCGGCGAATATGTACTGGGCCTTCTCGGTGAACCAGAGGCCAGCGAGGTACGCGATCTGATTGCCAATGATCGTGAAGCCGCGCGCATGGCCCTGGAGTGGGAAAAGCACCTGCTGGATCTGGCCGACCAGCTTCCGGCGCAATCACCTTCGCCACATCTGTGGGAGCGCATTTCCCACAGCCTGGGCTGGCTGCCGGCACGTGGCAACGCGGCGCCAGAGGGTTGGTCACGCTGGTGGCAAAGCCTGGGGTTGTGGCGTCTGGCCAGCGGTGCACTGGCGTTGCTGGTGCTATTGAGCTGGTTGCCAGCCGTGCTCGAGGATGACCCCGCCGGAGCCAGCTACACGGCTGTGCTGCAGCAACCTGGCGAAAGTGCCAGCCCGGGCTGGGTGGTAACCATCGACAGCGACGGCGAGCTGCGCCTGACGTCACTGGTGGAGGATGAGATCCCCGCCGATCGCAGCGTGCAGTTCTGGACTCTGATCGATCCGAAGGATGGGCCGCGTTCGCTGGGCCTGATCGAGCCCGGCACGGGCACAACCCTGAGTGCCGAGCAGATCGGTGCGGTACAGGCCGGGCAGTTGTTCGAACTCACGCTTGAACCGGAAGGCGGCTCGCCGCTGGATCGCCCCACCGGACCGGTGTTGTACATTGGCAGAGCGGTTCTGATTGCGAGCAATTAACCGGAATTGAAATTTATTTTTCAATCTCGACATCCAGGAGTGGTCCTCGCGGGTATTACTGGCAGGTGGCTGGAAAAAGCACCTTGCCAGGTGGGCTTTGCCCACCACTCATTGAACGCGAGGAACCACAATGAACACTTTCAACAAACTGATCCTGACGACTTCACTGACCCTGGCCGCTGGCACCGCGAGCGCCGCGCAACTGCTTGCCCTGGGCGCCGATGGCATGCTGCACAAGATCGATACCGACGCCCTGATCGTGACTGCCAGCATGCCGGTAGATGGCGCCAGCGATCTGCGCGGCATAGACGTGCGCCCTGCCAATGGCATGCTCTACGCACTGGGCGGCGGCACCCAGCTCTATACCATCGACATGAAAACCGGCAAAGCCACTGCTGGTGCCGAGTTGCAGAAAAGCCTGCCCGGTAGCACACATGCCGTGGTCGACTTCAATCCCGTGGCTGACCGCCTGCGCCTGCTCGCGGCGGACGGCACCAATTTCCGCGTCAACGTCGAAACGGGCGAAGTCGCTACCGACGGTAGCGTGGCCTATGCCGACGGCGTAGCAGGTCCCGACATGATGCAGGAAGTCGTCGCCGGTGCGTATACCAACTCCTATGCCGGCACCGAGAAGACCGAGCTGTTCACCGTGGATCTGACCACTGGCATGCTGATGCTGCAGAACCCGCCGAACGACGGCGTGCAGCAGCCCGTTGGCGAACTGGCCAAGGGCCTGGATGCAGCGGCAATGGATATCGTCGGCGACGGCATGGGCGGCAACACCGCCTACGTGCTGACCGGCATGACCCTGCATACGGTTGATCTGAAAACCGGTGCGCCGACTCCGCTGGGCGACATCGCCGATCTGCCGGCCGGCATTATCGACATTGCCGTACTGCCTGCGATGTAAGCTGAGCCCGGCTCAAGGGTCCCTGCATCTCTGTGCAGGGACCCTACGCCACCAAAGGCAGGCGCTCTCAGGCTGTCTGCAACAGATGATCTACAAAAAGCGGCACCGACGATGGCTCCTGGGAGCTACGCCAGGTTACATACAGCTCTTTCAGCAATCCGGTACCTGCAACGGGCACCGCGCAGAGCGTTCCGGCTCTGACCTCTTCCTCTACCGCTGAAGCCATTACCAGAGAGACCCCCAGACCAGCCTTGACCGCCTGTTTCACCGCTTCGGTACTGCCAAGCTGTCTGGATACGGTCGGCATGGGCTCGCCGGCAAAGTACTGGCTGAGTAGCCGACCCGTCCCGGTACCGGGTTCTCCGCCCAGCAGCGCCAACCGTGAAAGCTGTTCCCGGCTGATTGCCGTTTCGTTGGCGAGTTCATGCTCCGGCGGCACGATCAGCACCAGCGGCTCGCGGCGCCAGGGCGCCGATTGCAGGCCAGAACCTGGCTCGCTCCACTCCATCAGCGCTATATCGAGTTCCCCCCGGCGCAGCTTCTCGGCGATGGCCGGATTCTGCTCGATGACCAGTTCATATCGCTGCCCATCCGTACTGGCCTCGAAGGAGCGCAGGACCGGCTGCAGCAGATAGATGCCGATGTTCGAGCTTGCGCCCACCCGCAGCGTATTGCGCAGGACCGCCGCCCGCGCCTGCTGCTCCAGACGTAACAGACTTTCGGCGTAGGGCAGCAGATCCCTGGCGGCGGCAGTAGGTACACACTCGCGTCGGCCCCGAATGATCAAGGCAACACCCAGCTCCTCCTCCAGCCTCTGGATATGCTGCGAAACGGCAGGCTGGGACAGATTCAAGGCCTGCCCGGCAGCCTGGAATCCACGGTGGCGGACGACCGCCAGAAGGCTTTGCAGCCAGATCAGATTCAGCATGGCCCATACTCCTGAGCACGCGCCTGTTTGGGCGCATTCGCCGCATCCGTGGGCACATCTCCGGCCAGTGCCATCAGGATGTTATGCGCTGCACGCATCTCGATGGCCTGGCGTACCTGCCGCACGGCAGAGCCTATATGGGCAGTAAACACTGTATTGGGATGATCCCGCAGCTCTGGCGCTATGGACCGGGGTCGGTCACCACGGGCCCAGTCTTCCATCTCGAACACATCTGCCGCATAACCTGCCAGATGGCCTGTCTGCAGAGCCGCCAGCACTGCCTGTTCGTCCACCACCGAGCCTCGGCAGGGGTTGACCAGAAAGGCGCCCGGGCGCATGGCCTGCAGAGCGGCCTGGTCAATGGTATGCAAGGTATGCTCATTCAGGGCCAGGGCCAGAATGACCACGTCGGATTCGGCCAGCAGCGACTCCAGCGGCCGACGCGACAGTGCCAGCGCACCCTCCTCCGCCTGAATCAGCGGTGCGGTATCGGCGTAGATCAGCTTCGCGCCCCAACCCTGCAGCCGACTGGCCACCGCCCGGCCGATAGCGCCCATACCCACGATGCCGACGGTGGAGCCCTCGATGCCGGTGCCATAGAAACGCGGCTGCCAGCCGGAAAACTCGCCCGAGCGTACAAAGGCATCCGCCTCACGCACATTGCGCATCAGGGCGATGGTCAGGCCCAGGGTCAGCTCGGCGGTCGGCACAGTCAAAAGATCCGGCACGAAGGTCAGCCACACACCGCGGCGGGTGCAGGCATCCACGTCGAAGTTGTCAAAGCCCTTGAGCGCGGCCCCGACCACCTTGAGCCGGGGACATGCCGCCAGAAACGTCTCATCTACCCGATCCGGCATGAACGCCATGATGGCGTCAGCGCGGCTGGCGCGCTCCAGTACTTCACCTGGTGGGAGCGTATCGGGGGTCTGGTTGAGGACCAGTTCGCAATGGGGCGCCAGGGTCTGAATGACCTCTTCATGCACCCGGTGAGTGATGACCACAGTGGGCTTCATCGCATGTCCTTATTTGAATCGTTTACGCAGGCGGCCGCTGAGGCCGTCCACCAGGGTAACCATGAACAGAATGACGATGAGAATCGCGCTGACCTCCTGGTACTGCATGATCCGCAGCGAACCCATGAGCTCGAAGCCGATGCCTCCGGCACCGACCATGCCCATGACCGTGGAGGCGCGGAAGTTGTATTCCCAGCGATAGATCGAGACGTCGGCGAATTGCGGGAGAACCTGAGGGAAAACAGCGTGATAGAGCACCTGTAGCCGCGTGGCGCCGGTCGCGGTAGCGGCTTCCACCGGTGCCTCATCGACGTGCTCAATGGCTTCGGCAAAGAACTTGCCGACCATGCCAATGGAGTGCAAACCCAGCGCCAGAACCCCTGGTAGCGCGCCAAACCCCACGGCCGCCACGAAGATGATGCCCATGATCAGCTCGGGGATGGAGCGCAGCGCGTTCAACGTCGTGCGAGTAACGTGGTACACCAGCGGATGGGGCGAGGTATTGCGCGCCGCCAGAAAGGCCAGAGGCACCGACGCGATCACTGCGATGGCGGTGCCGGCGATGCTCATCGCCAGGGTATCGAGCAAGGGATAGACCCAGTCGAGAATATTGCGAAAATCCGGAGGGAAGGATTCGGCCATCAGAGTAGCAATGGCCGGAATGCCGTTGGCTAGCGTGCGAAAGTCCAGCAGGTTGACGTACCAGCTGGCAACCAGAATGACGCTCAGCAATGCCAGCACCTGGAGGAGCTTGCGTCGCCAGGCGCGGCTGTACTGATCCAGCATTCCCTGACTGGTGAGCGGCGGCATGCTAGCCGCCTTTTCGGAGCGCGTGGTCATGGGGCTTCCTTACATCTTTGAAAAATCGAGGTTGAGCAGTCCGCCCATGTCGCGGATCACGTCGTAGGCAGAATCATCGATCTCGACAAAACCCTCGGCTTTCAGGTTCTTGAGGATTTCCTCGTCGTCGATCGCGACAAAGGCTGCCTGGATCTGCTTCTTCAACTCGGGATCCAGATTGGAGCGCATGGCCCAGGGGTATTGCGGAAACTCGTTGCTGTGACCCAGCACTTTCACCTTGTCACGATCGATCAGACCGCGATCCAACACGTGCGCAAAGATCACCTCCGACAGACCACCTGCATCGGCGTTGCCGTTGGCCACGTTCACCGCGACCGCGTCATGGGTCCCGACAAAGTGCTGTTCGTAATCCTTTCCGCCCTCCAGACCGGCCTGCTCGAGCAGTACGGTTTTCGGGATCAGGTGGCTGGAGGTGGATGCGCGATCGCCATAGGCCATTTTCTTGCCGCGGATGTCGGCGTAGCTGTTCACGCCGGAATCCACATTGGCGATCAGAATCGAGCGGTAGGTCGGTTTGCCATCGACCAGCATCGCGGCAAAGGGCTCGATGTCGCTCTTGCTCTTGGCCATGACATAGGACAGCGGACCGAAGTAGGCCAGGTCAATGCGGCCAAAGCGCATGGCCTCGATCATCGAGGAATAGTCGGTGGTGACGATCAGTTCGATGTCCTTGCCCAGCGACTGTGTCAGGTAGTCCTTGAGCGGCTGGTTACGCTTGATCAACTCGGAGGCGTTCTCGTCCGGCAGCAAGGCCACTTTAAGGGTGTCGGGGTTGCTGTCGGCTGCGTGGGCAAAACTGGTGAGAAATGACAGGCCAAGGGCCAGGATGGAAGAAGTCAGACGTTTCATTGCGCTATCTCCAGGGTGGGGGTGGTCGAACGATCGGCTGTGGTCCGCTCAGCCATGCCAGCCGAGCGGAGGTCGGGATTGGCTGGCGCGGATGCGCCACGGTAGATTCGGGAAATTTCGGCTTCGGTCAGCGCCGCCGGCGCGGCGTCGAAAACGATCTCGGCATCGGCGAGACCGATGATGCGATCGGCGAAGGATCTGGCGTACTCGAGTTGGTGCAGGGAGACCACTGCGGCGATGCCATCCTCGCGGCATATGTCGCGCAGCAAAGTCAGCACCCGCTCGGAGGTCGCCGGATCGAGGCTGGCTACCGGCTCATCGGCAAGGATCAGACTCGGCTGCTGCGCCAACGCCCGCGCAATGCCGACCCGCTGCTGCTGGCCGCCGGAGAGCTGGTCGACGCGGGTCAGCGCCTTGTCTGCCAGCCCTACCCGTTCCAGGCAGTGCATGGACAGTTCCAGATCCCCCCTGGGCAGCGGAAACAGGCTGCGCCAGGTGGAGTGGTAGGCCAGCCGGCCCATCATGACGTTTTCCAATGCGCTGTGGCGCTCGATCAACTGATGGTGCTGGAACACCATGGCCGACTTGCGCCGGTGCTGGCGCAGATTCCGGCCCATGGCCAGGTCGCCAAACTCGGCCGAGACGACGCGGCCCACCGATGGCCTGACCAGATGATTCAGGGTACGCAGCAGGGTAGATTTGCCTGCGCCGGAGAGCCCGAGCAGGACAGTGAACTGGCCACGGTCGAACCCGATAGCCGTGGGCTTTAGCGCCAGCACGGCGCCGGGATAGGTTACGCCGAGACCTTCGGTCCAGAGCATCGCTGATGACTCAGGTGCAGCTGCCATAGGATCACCATTTGCAATTCAAGTATCCGCTGAATTACGAATCTCAATGCAAACCCTAGGCGGCCAAGATGACAGGCCTGTGGCAGCGCGATGACGTCCTGGTGAATTTGAATGCGCGGCGGCCTGGCGAACTTGTACCGTCACCAAAGGATCACGGCCACGTCACACTGCGCCCGCAAGCTGAACGCCTCGCAGTTTCACGCAACAAGAGGAATGTTCATGCACCCTTTCCTGTTTCGCAGCGCGCTCTTTGTTTCGGCACTGACCCTGGCCGGATGCAACGGCTCGGACTCCGATGATGCCACTGGGGACGACACGGCCAGCCCCTACACCCTGCAGCTGCTGCATTTTGCCGACGTTGACGGCGGCGGGACGGCGGCGATGTTCAATGTGGACAACTTCTCGGCCCTGGTCGATCACTTCCGCACCGCCATGCCTGCCAACACGTTGCTGGTGAGCTCCGGCGACAACTACATCCCCGGTCCGATCTTCCAGGCCAGCGGTGATCCGCGCATGGATGCGGTCGTGGGCGTGGCCGATGAGGGCCGCGGCGAGACCCAGATCCAGAACCGCCTGGGCTTGCAGGTGTCGGCGGTGGGCAACCACGATCTGGATACCGGGCCTGCGGGCTTTGCCGGCATCATCGCGCCGGACGGTGCCTACCCCGGGGCACAGTTCCCCTATATCTCGTCCAATATCGATTTCTCAGCCGACGCGGCCACGGCAGGGCTTCTGGTCTCCGGGGGCCAGGAAGCCAGCACCATTGCCGGCAAAGTCGCGCCTTCCGCGGTCATTACCCTCAACGGCGAACGCATCGGTCTCGTGGGCGCAGTGACACCCACTCTTCCAGCGATCACCTCGGTGGGCAATCTGGCCATTCTGCCGGCCGGCTTTGTGGTCAATGACGAGGGCAGCCTGGATGCTCTGGCGGCAGTGATCCAGACCGAAGTGGATGCCCTGCGTAGCGATGACATCAACAAGATCATCCTGCTATCCCATATGCAGGTACTCAATGTGGAGCGTGCGCTGGCGACGCGACTGGAAGGCGTCGACATTATTGTAGGCGGTGGTTCGAACACCCTGTTGGCCAATAACGGGGACACCCTTCGCGACGGGGACGCCGCCGCAGACGACTACCCTCTGATGTTCACCAGCTCGGTCAACGAGCCTGTCCTGCTGGTCAATACCGACGGCGACTACAAATACCTGGGACGCCTGCTGGTCGACTTTGACCGCGAAGGCGTCATTCTGACCGACAGCATCGACAACAGCCAGAGCGGCGCCTGGGCCAGCATCGACAGCATTGTCACACAACAGAACGCCACACCTGTTGCCGGCGTGACGGCGGTGGCCGATATCATCCGTAATATTCTGGGTGAGATTGACGGGACGGCCTACGGTGTGACGAACGTCTTTCTGGATGGCCGACGGAGCTTTGTCAGGAGCCGCGAGACCAACCTCGGCAACCTGTCAGCCGATGCCAACCTGTGGTACGCCTCCGCCATGACACTGACTGCTCCGCCGCTGGTTTCGGTGAAGAACGGGGGTGGTATCCGGGCCCCGATTGGCCGGATCGTCAGCCCTGCCGGCTCCACTTCGGCTGCCGACCTCCAGCTACTGCCTCCTGCCGGCAATGACTTTGGCAAACCCGAGGGCGGGATCTCCCAGTTGGACATCCAGACCGCTTTTGCCTTCAACAATGGCCTGGCGCTGGTAACCATGACGGCAGCGGAGCTGCGTGATCTGACCGAAGAGATGATCAAGGGCAACTTCACCCATACGGCTGGTCTGCGCCTGCGTTTTGATCCCACCGCCACCGCACGCTCTGCCGGTGATACCAACCGCGGCCTGCTTACCGATGGCCAGCGGGTGATTGATCTCGATGTACTGGTTGATCCGACAGCTGTCAGCGAAGCGGCGCGTTGGGATCGAATCGTCGAAAATGGCGCAGTCGTCGGTGATCCCAACCGTAGCTTCCGGGTTGTCGCGCTGGATTTTCTGGCCAATTGTGCGGCGCCGGCTGCCTCTCCCTTTGCCACAGCCAATTGCGGTGACGGCTGGCCTTTCAAGGGCCTGCTCAACCCGGATCACAAGTCCCTGCTTGAGGCGGATGTAGCCAACAACGATCCGGGCGAAGTGGACTTTTCCCGCACGGGTGGCGAGCAGGACGCTCTGGCCGAGTATCTGATGGAGTTCCACGGCGACAGCGCGCAAGCCTACAACGCCCCCTTTGACGTCAACGAGCGCCTGATACCCGTCTCTCCCTAGACTCCGAGACTCCCGCTGTTACCGACCTGACCCCGGCGCGCCGGGGTTTTCCAGTGTTTTTGCTGCAGGTTTTGCCGTGTTTGACAGTCTGCTTCAGGTCACCTTGGCCACATAGGCTTCTGCACACTTGGGCAGATTGTCGTTGCATTCGAACCAGTTGGCCCTGGAGGCATAGTAGAAATGCGCAACCGGTCGGGTCGCCAGCTCACCGTCCAGGCTGCCGGCCCGAACACGCAGGACATCAGGCAGGTTCTCCCTTCGACTGAACAGGGGAGAACCGCACACGCCGCAAAACACCCGCTGCTTGCCTGGAGAAGCGGCAAAGGAACTGAGCAGGTCGGCTCCCCTGAGAAGACGGAAGGCGGCGGCTGCCACCGGAATATTGGTGGCAAAAGGCGCACCCTGTGCCTTGCGGCATTGGCCGCAGTGGCAGACCTGAATGGGTTCCAGCTCACCGTCGATCTCGAATGCCACCCCGCCACAAAGGCAACTGCCTGTGTACATGTTTCTCCTCCTTGGTTTGTTCAGTTCTGATCGGTGTCCGGCCGACAACCTTACATCAGACGAACTCCCGACTGGCAAGCGTACCGACGAAGTCCTTGGCCGGTAGCGGATGCCCCAGCAGGTAACCCTGCATGACGTCGCAGTTCATGCCGGCCAGAAGTGAGCGCTGCTCCGGTGTCTCGATACCCTCGGCCACAATGCGCAGGCCCAGTGCCTGGCCAAACTGGACGATCGCCGAGATGATCGCCGTGTTGCGTACACCGTCGTCCAGATCATTGACAAATCCGCGGGCGGTCTTCAATTCCCTGATGGGCAGATCCTTCAGATTCAGCAGACTGGTCTGACGCGACCCGAAATTATCAAGCGACACCTCCACACCCAGCTCGGCCAGTCCGTGCAGCACCTTGCTGCTCACCGTAATGTCGCTCATGGCCATGGTTTCGGTAATTTCGATGATCAGATTGCCGGCCGGCATTGCGTTGTGCTCCAGCACCCCGCGCACGCTGTCGACAAAGCCTGGCTGCGACAGCTGCAGGGCGGACACATTTACCGCGATGCACCATTGGGTGTGGCCCTCTTCTCGCCACATCCCCATCTGCCTGCAGGCCTGGGACAGAACCCATCGGTCTATCTCGACTATCAGACCCGACTGCTCTGCCAGGGCCATGAACGCACTGGGTGCCTGCAGCCCTTGGGTGGGATGATGCCAGCGTAGAAGAGCTTCGGCGCCCACCACCTGCCCGCCGCTGCCGGCGAACTTGGGCTGGTAGTAGAGCTCGAACTGCTCCTCCTGCAGCGCCCGACGCAGTTCCTGCAACAGGTGACGCTGGTCCTGGGCCTCGGCGTTCATGGAAGGATCGAAGAAGGTGAACGCATTTTTGCCATTGAACTTGGCGTGATACATGGCCGCATCGGCGTTGGTCAGCAGCGCCTGCTGATCATCACCGTCGGCGGGATACATGGCGATTCCCAGGCTCGTCGATAGCCGCAACTCATGCTCACTGACATGGAAAGGCTCTCTTATCAGTTCGACAATCAGCTCGGCAATGCGCGTGGCATCGTCCACACCATCGGCCTGCGCCAGCACGACAAATTCGTCACCCCCTACCCGCGCCACCGTATCCGTGGCGCGCAGACGCTCGGTCAGGCGCTGACCGACCTGATTGAGCAGCTCGTCGCCGACCGGGTGACCAAAGGCATCATTGATCTTCTTGAAGCCATCAAGATCCAGAAACATCAGCGTGAACATGTCCCCATTGCGCCGGGCTTGCCCAATGCTTTGCTCGACCCGGTCTTCCAGCAACATCCGGTTGGGCAGTTGCGTCAGGGTGTCGTGCAATGCCAGATGGGTCAGCTCGCGGTTGGACCGGGGCAGCGCAACGCTGGGCTGACCCGCCGGCGTCCTTCTGGCATGGGGATCCAGCGCGGCGCTCAATATAGCCGTGCCGAGTATGGCCAACGCCAGAACCCAAAGGGCCAGCGACAGGTCGTAGACCAGTGGTGTGCCTGAAAGCATCAGCTGCATGCCTACGATATCAAGCGCCAGTACCAGGACGCCGGCCAGGATCGCTCCGCCGGCGATCCACAGGGGCATGGCGCGGCGCCTGGCTGGCGCGACCCGACCCGACAGGCCCGAGGCTGCGTACACGGCGAAAATCACCATGCTGAAGGAAACGAAGACCATGGACAGGTCGTAACTCTCGGTCAATATGAATCCTCGGAAAAATCCCTGGGCAGATGGGCACACGGCACCGCGCGCGGACATGCCGCGTGCGGTGCATGGCACTGAGCAGGCCGATTTCGCCTAGGTAATAAAATCCACGATCGCGCTCTGGAAACTCGGCTTGATCAGTACTGTGGTGTGATCGCCGGAGACAACCTTAAGTTCCGCGCCGCTTATCGCCTTTTGCAGCTTGCCGGGCTGCTTGGCAAATGTGTCCCGATCGCCGGCAATGATCAGCGTCGGTGCGCTGATCTGTTCAAGTGGGATCCGCTGGGCATGAAAGGCGAGTGCCTGGGCAGCCATGGCCTTGCGGTCAGCCAGCACCATCTCGGCAAGGAAACGAAATCCGGCGAGAGTCGGATTGTGGATACTCCAGCGGCTGGCGAGCATGGCGTTGGCCAGCGCCTTCCTGCCATCGGCACGGTGTGGACTGTCGAGGTGCAGTACATCGCCGCCTACTCCTCCGGCCACCAGGCGCCGGATCCGGGGCTCCTGGGTAGCAGCCAGGAGGGCGACGGTCGCCCCCATCGAATAGCCCACCAGATCAACCTGCTCCAGCCGCAGCTCGTCGAGCAACGCGGAGAAGTCACTGGCCATGCGTGATTCGCCGTAGGCCGCCTGACCGAGCGGCTTGGCGGAGCGACCATGACCACGGGCGTCATAGGTGATCACGTGCCGACCGGCCCGGGTCAATCGACGCACCATGCCAGGCAGAATCCAGTTGGCGCTTGAATTGGCCACATAGCCGTGGTGCAGCACAACGGGCGGTTTTGCCGACTTGCGCCCCCATGTCTGATAGTAGATTTCGACACCATCGAACGACCTGAATCGACTCATAAAGCCCCCCTTCAGCGCACATCCCCATTAGCACTAGAAAATCATATCCAACAAATCGGAGTATCAAACCTGATACGCAAATAAGCAAAAAATACTTATGTGTATTTTTGATACAGGAATTGTAAACGCCTCATCGACGTCACTCGGTGCCTGCCTGCGACCACACTGCCTCCTCGACAGACTGAACTAATGGCCGTTCCCCCGTTCTATTTCTTGAACACAGCCCTCTCATGCACCCATGGAGGAGGACCGTGTATATGAGGCTTTAGCAAAAAAGCCCCCCTGTCCGTGAAAGAAATGACCTGTGAGGAATACCGATGAACGCTATCGAACTGCTCAAGGACGACCATCAGAAAGTACTGAAGATGCTCGACGAAATCACCGATACCACCGAACGTGCGGTCAAGACGCGTACCGACCTGCTGGCGAAGATCGAAGCGGAACTGAAGGTGCATACCACCCTTGAGGAAGAGGACTTCTATCCCGCTTACAAGCAGGCCGGCGGCAAGGATGAATCCAAAATGTTCCACGAAGCCGTAGAGGAACACCGGGCCGTGGAGAAACTGGTTCTGCCCGATCTGCTCAAGACCAAGCCCGACTCGCTCGAGTTCTCCGGTCGCGTCAAGGTGCTCAAGGAGTTGCTGGAACACCATATCGAGGAAGAAGAGACCGAGATGTTCAAGGACGCCGCCGAACTGTTGTCAAAGGAGCAGCTGAACGATCTCGGCGAGCGAATGGCGGTCAAGCAGAAGCGACTCAAGGCGCAGGGCTGAGCTGCACCCGTTGATCAGGGGCGCGCGTTCGCCCCTGTCTGGCGCCGGCGCCCAGCCTGTGTGGCGACCCATTAGCCATGCTTCTGTGCTCACCGTCGACCAGGCCGAGTCTCGCTGTGCTGCTGTTGGCTCTGACTGACTGGTCTGCGGTGCCACCTGCAGATCTGAGGCGGCGCGTACAGGGGACCTTCGGCCAAGGGTTTGTCGCTTGGTCTCTTCCGGCTTCTTCGATACCATAGTGGGCATTCGCCATCAGAGCTGCAGGTAGATGGATCTACACTACAAGAAAATACTGCTTTTATTGGTCCTTTTGTGTCAGGTAATCGGCGTGCAAGCCGCTCCTCGGGTAACCCTGGACGGCCAGGATGTAAGCCTGACGGACTTCCGCATGGGCTATTACATTGACCATTCGCGGTCCCTGAGCCATGCCGAAATCCGCTCACTCGACTTCGTCGAGACCGGCAACCGAACGACCCTGGGCACCAGCGCACGGGTAACCTGGTTCAAGCTGACACTCGACAACACCTCGGGCCAGAAGCAGGCGCTGTTTGTGCACCTGCCCCATGCCTACCACCTGCAATCAATCGGAATCTACGAAGAACGCAACGGTACGCTGGCCCATCGTGCAATTCTGGATATGGATCATGCCAACGACAGCGACCTGATGTATCGGGGTACTGCGGTGTATCCACTGGACCTCGCTGCGGGTGAAAGTGCGACGCTGTACCTGCGCAGCCATTCCTTCTCCCATCAATGGTTTGCGGTGGATGTGCTGGATGAAAAGGCGTCGCGCCGCGCATTGATCGGGCTCAACACCGATATCGCCCTGATGGTCGGGATGATGCTCGCCCTGGTGTTCTACAACGGCCTGCTCTATTTCGCCTCCAGCAAGAAAGAAAACATTTTCTACTCCTTCTACCTGATTTCAGGCCTGGTCTGGATTGCCCTCTCCTACGGCCTGATTGCCAGCGCCTTCGGCGCCTACGGCTCGGCCGTATTCAAGCTGAACATTTCACTTATAAGCATGCCGATCTTCCTCACGCTGTTCATGATGGCCATTTTTGAAACTGCCCGGTACTACCGTACCGAGCATCGCATTCTGCAGGGGCTGCTGGCGGTGCTGATCGGTTTCTTCATCTGGGGGCTGTTCGATATCTCGGCGGCGCTGAAGCCGGCCAGTACCCTGGCTGCCGTGATGATGCTGGTGACCTACTCGGTCAGTTTCTCGCTGTTTCGCAAGGGCAATCCGCTGGTGAAGTACTTTCTGGTCGGACATACCTTTTTCGTGGTCTTCAATGGCATAGCGGTACTGTTCTACAAGGGCCTGATCGAACCCAGCTATGTCAGCAGTCATGGCGTGGGCATAGGGATCATGCTGGAGGCCCTGGCCCTGGCGTTCATCATTTCCTACCGGATCAAGATTCTCGAAGACATCCGGGCCTCGCAGGACGAACTGAAGAAGCAGGCCGCGACCGACCCGCTTACGCGCCTGTATAACCGTCGCTTCTTCTTCTCCGAAGCGGATTATATCCTGGAGCTGGCAAAGAAGGATGACACGCCTGTGTCCGTCATGGTCATCGACATCGACCACTTCAAACAGGTGAATGACACACACGGCCATGGCGTGGGTGACCAGGTCATTGTCGGCGTGGCTCAGGCTCTGAAAAGGCACAGCCGTAGCCGAGATCTGGTTGCGCGCTTTGGCGGCGAGGAGTTCGTCATGCTGTTGCCCGAGACCGGAATGGAAGAGGCCAAAGGCTGCGCCGAGCGTATCCGCGCAGCCGTGGAAGCGGCACGGACGCCCACGGCGGGAGGTGATATTCATTGCACTATCAGTATCGGGATCGCGGTGATTGCCCCCCGCTCAGAAACCATGGAACCGGCCCTCAATCGGGCAGACCAGGCTCTCTATGAAGCCAAGCGGAGCGGTCGCAACCGCGCCTGCGTGAACCAGGCCGATAACTTCGAGGATGCGGCTGCCCATCAGCCGGGGTGAACACGGGGCGCTCGCTCCTGTCCAAGCTTTGGTGTGTACGCTGAACATGAGGGCTGCCAGGCCCCGGATTCCCAGGAGGACATACCGTGAAAGCCAACAATCGTTATACCGCCAACGCACCGTCCCGCGCCGAGATTGATCAAAGCCAGGAACCCATCCTGCTTGAATTCGGCACCGAATGGTGCGGGCACTGCCAGGGCGCCCAACCCCTTATCGCCAGTGCGCTGGCGGAACACCCCAACCTGCGGCACCTCAAGATCGAAGACGGTCCCGGCCGACCGCTGGGCCGATCGTTCCGCGTAAAACTCTGGCCCACCCTGATCTTCCTGCGCAACGGCGAGGAAGTGGATCGGCTGGTCAGGCCGGATAGTACAGCGGCCGTCAAGCAGGCAGCGGGGAAGCTCGCCAGATAAATCCTGGCGTGCTGTATCTCTAACACCCCGGACATCTTTATTAAAAGGATCGTTCAATATCATTTTGGCAAAATGGTTCATTTTGCGAACTTATTCATATTTTGAGCCCTGCCTGATTCTAAAAATGGACCCCAGGTATTAAAACGGTTTCGTCGGTAAGGCTCCCCCGCCTGTGAGCCACCGACCGGACGTTTCTAATAATCAAATCCGCAAAACCTGGAGTCACAATGAAGACAAGAACGCTCACCCAGTCTGCTCTTTCCCTGGTGGCAGCCGGCGCGCTGCTGTTCTCTGCCAGCGCCCTGGCCATGAATCCCACGCCGCCACCGCCCACCGATCCAGATCCAGCGCCGGGCCAGCCCAGCCCCTATCAGCGCGGTCCGGATCCCAGCGTTTCCTTCCTGGAAGCTAGAACCGGCCCGTTCTCGGTGCGTACCCGTAGCGTTTCGAGCTTCACCAGCGGTTTTGGTGGTGGCACCATCCATTACCCGACGGGCACCACCGGTACCATGGCTGCAATCGTGGTCATTCCCGGCTTTGTGTCGGCAGAATCCTCGATCGAATGGTGGGGCCCCAAGCTCGCCTCCCACGGATTCGTGGTCATGACCATCGATACCAATACCGGCTTTGATCAACCGCCGAGCCGTGCACGCCAGATCAATAACGCCCTGGATTACCTGCTCAACCAGAACAGCTCTCGCTTCAGCCCGATCAACGGCATGATCGACGAAGAACGTCTCGGCGTGGTCGGCTGGTCGATGGGCGGCGGCGGCACCCTGCGGGTCGCCGAGGAAGGTCGTCTGGATGCGGTCATTCCATTGGCGCCCTGGGATACCACCAACTTCCGCGACGTTCGCACACCCGCTCTGATCATCGCCTGTGAATCCGACGTGGTTGCTCCGGTATACCAGCATGCCTCGCCGTTCTATAACGAGATTCCCGACAGCACGCCCAAGGCGTTTGTCGAGATCGATGGCGGCAGCCACTACTGCGGGAATGGCGGCGGGATCTATGATGATGTGCTGAGCCGTTTCGGCGTTTCCTGGATGAAGCTGCATCTGGATAAGGACACGCGCTACAGCCAGTTCCTCTGCGGGCCGAACCATGAGGCAGATCGCGATATCTCCGAGTACCGCGGCAACTGCCCCTACTAAGAAGCAGTAGCACGTTGAAAATGCCGGGCCCGAAAGGGTCCGGCATTTTTTGTGCGCGTAGCTCCACCCACCATAACCACCGGCGAGGTCGCCTGATCAGCGTCTGTGACTGTAGCGGACAAGATGGTCGGCACAGGCTAGCCTGCATGCTTCGTTCACACACAGCAGGATGCGGCATGACTCACGCAGCGGGCAGACAATCGATTTTCATCACCGGAGCGGCCTCCGGCATGGGCCGTGAAACGGCTAGACTGTTCAACCAGAAAGGCTGGTTTGTCGGCGCCTTCGACGTCGATCAGGCAGGCTTGCAGGCGCTGCAGGCTGAGCTGGGTGCAGAGAACTGCCTGGCCCTTGCCCTGGATGTGAGCAGCAAGAGCCAGTATGAAACCGCAGTTTCAGCCTTTGCTGATGCCACGGAAGGCCGCATGGATATTCTCTTCAACAATGCCGGCATCGCCATGCGTGGATTCTTTGACGAGATGCCGCTGGAAGACCAGTTGCGGGTGGTCCAGGTGAATCTGGTAGGCGTGATGAACGGCATCTACACCGCCCTGCCCCTGCTCAAGGCCACGCCCAACGCGCTGTGCTTCACTACCTCGAGCTCCTCGGCCACCATGGGCATGCCGCTGATCGCGGTCTACGCCGCGACCAAGCATGCTGTGAAGGGCCTGACCGAGGCCCTGTCCAACGAATTTCGCCGATTTGACGTGCGCTGCGCCGACGTACTACCGGGTCTTATCCGTACCGGCATGCCATCGGACGACCTGTTGGCAAACGCCCCGGCCGGGGGCCCATTCCGAGTCATCGAGGCGATTGAAGTGGCAGAAACCGTCTGGCAGGCCTACAGCTCGGACATTCTGCACTGGTTCGTACCCGCCGAACTGGCTGATCTGGACAAGGCCGCCGGCAATACGCCCGAAATCCTGCGCGACAAGCTGGGCAAGCACATGACTGTGTAGAACGTCTGCAACCTGGGAACTATTGGACCTTTCCAACACTCGCAATACACTAATCCGTCCAATCGGTTCCGCTATGCACCAACTCGACCTGGCCCTCACCGTGATGGGACTGGCAGTGGTAACCATTGCCCTGTTGTCCGCCGCCATCCACCGCAACCCGCTTTCCGAGCCGATGCTGGCGATGGCGGTGGGCGTCGCGGTGGGTCCATACGGCTTTGGCTGGCTGGAACTTTCGCGCTGGGGCGATGAAACGATGATTCTGGAGCAGGCGTCGCGCCTGACTCTGGCGATTGGTCTCATGGGCGTTGCCCTGCGTCTGCGCCGTGAAAGTGTGCGGCGTCTGCTCCGCCCGGTCGGCCTGCTGTTGACGGCGGGCATGCTTGGAATGTGGCTGTTGTCTTCCTTGGCTGCCCTATGGATATTGCAGATCCCCCTCTGGGCTGCGTTACTGCTGGGAGCAATCGTGACGCCCACCGACCCGGTTGTCGCCAGTGCGATTGTCACCGGCAACTTTGCCGACCGCCATCTCCCCCTGCGCTTGCGCGATGGGCTGTCTTTTGAATCCGGCGCCAATGATGGCCTGGCGTATCTTCTGGTGATGCTGCCTGTGCTCATGCTCGGGCACGGGCCCACTGCAGCCCTTTCCACCTGGCTGCTGCAGTCGTTTTTGATCGGAGTGATTTTCGCTGCACTGATCGGCTGGGCTATCGGCTTTGGCGCAGCCAGGCTGCTCAGGCTTGCGGAACGCTACGCACTGGTGGAGACCACATCGCTGCTAGGCTATACGCTGGCCTTCTCGCTCCTCTCCCTGGGCGCGGCAAGCTTGCTCAACGCCGATGCCATCGTCTCGGTTTTTGTCGCCGGGCTCACGTTCAACCTCTGCAGTGAGCGCGCGGACGAACACGAAGAAGAAAAGATTCAGGAAGGTGTAGCCAAGCTCTTCGCCCTGCCGATGTTCGTCCTTTTCGGTATCGGCTTGCCGTTCGATGCCTGGGCTGCCCTTGGCTGGCCCCTCGCTGGCCTCGCAGCGGCGGTTCTACTTGTACGCCGGGCACCGGTTATAGCCGCACTGTTCCCATTTATTCGGGGATACTGGAAAGGCAAGGACGCCTGCTTTCTCGGGTGGTTCGCGCCGATCGGTATCGCGGCGATCTACTACGCTTCTCTGGCTGAGAAACATACTGGCGATCCGCTGTATTGGCATGTGGCCAGCGCGTTGGTGTTTGTTTCAATCATCGCCCACGGCATGACGGCCGGGCCGTTGACGCGTCGTTATTCTCTCGGGGAGCGTGCGTCGGACGCCCGCAAGGATGCGGGCATCCATTCTGCGAACACGCCGGATGAATAATATGTGGTCCAAGGAATACTGCTCATCACGCGTTACCCTTGGCGGCCCCATAGCCAGACATCACGTCAGCCATGTCTTCATACTGCTGGTCCGGCATCGACCGGATGATATCGAGCACCTGTGCGTCAGCGCCGTTCTCTTCGGCATGGGTTGCCAATTGATCTCTGCTGGCCGGGTAGTCGATACCCTTGAGATAGGAACTCACGTTCGCGGGTGAGCTGCCGCCTACACCTCTGGTCATAACTGCCTCCGGATAAAAGGATACGGGGCCCCGCAAGGCCCCGTAGCTGACTGCATCAGCTGTTACGGCCACCGCTGTGGCTGTTCTGGCCGCCTTTCTGACCGGCCTGGGAAGCCTTCTCGCGGTCATTGGCAAAGTTGCCACCGCTGTTCTGGCCGCCCTTGCTGCCTGCCTCGGAGGCACGTTCGCGGTCATTGGCGAAGTTGCCGCCACTGTTCTGACCGCCTTTGCTACCCGCCTCGGAGGCGCGCTCAGGATCGTTGGCAAAGTTGCCGCCACTGTTCTGGCCGCCCTTGCTCCCGATGTCCTGGTAGAATTCCTTGTCGTGGGTTTCGGACGTCTTCTGACCGCCCTTCTTGCCTGCTTCATTCACGCTCATGTTGTCTTTGGACATAAAAACTCCTTTGAGACTAACAAAATGTGTTTGATATCAAGGGGCTAGCATGCCTGACCGAGATTGGATACAGGCATCTCGCGCCCTTAATTGCTAAGAAGGGAGGTTCGCATAAAAGTTCATGGGATCTGATCGATTTCAGGCAAATTTTTTGTCGGAAAGCGAAGCGAAACGGCTTTAATATCAATGTGATACAAAAAAGGCCAGCATCAGCTGGCCTTCTGGAACGCGCCTTCAAGGCATACTCAGGACGCTCCCTTGTCCCCTTGCGCGGGGGCCTTGGCGGACTGCTGATCCGCGCGGGTCTCGTTGCCCATGCGGGTCGTATCGGGCATGGTCACCGCGTCGTCTTCAAAATCAGGACTATGCACCTCAGAGTCCATCGGCATATGGCTGTAGCGCTCTTTATCACTGGCCTGGCCGGTTTCCTTTGCTTCGAGATCGGCCATGGCTCTTTTCAGTTCGCATTGCCCGCTGGCGCCTCTGGCAAGCACCAGCCCACCTACGGCAAGCTCTACCAGTCCGAGAAATCCGCCGCGGCGAATCCCCTTGCCCACCATGACCAACCCGCCGGCCACCGAGGCGAATCGCTCGAACCCCTGTACGTTTGGTTGTTGATCGCTCTTCGCTGTCTGTTGCATGTGCGTTCTCCGCTTGAGTGGCTACTGTAAGTTGACCCCGCCCCCGGCCGTCTGTTCCCGGCCCATGGCCGGATTGTTAACCCCCTTGAACTGTTTCATCCAACCACGCGGTAACAGGGTACATACTCAGCCCCACCGGGCAGCTTCATGCGATGCTGAGCCACGAAGGCCTCCAACAACCTACCGAGCGGCTCGGTCACGCTGGCGTCACCATGAATCTGGTACACCCCGTGCTCTTCAATCCGCCGAATGCCTTTGTCCTTCACGTTGCCCGCAACGATGCCGGAGAACGCCCGGCGCAGATTGGCAGCCAGCTCGTGGGGCGGCAGGTCGCGGCTGAGCTGAAGGCTGGCCATGTTTTCATGGGTAGGGTCGAAGGGATACTGGAACCCCTCGTCGATCTTGAGCAACCAGTTGAAGTGATAGGCATCGTTATGGGCACGGCGAAAATCGGTGACCTCGCGCAGGCCCTTGGCCATGTGCCGGGCGACCGCAGCTGGATCGTCGATGATCACCTCGTAACGCTGCTGCGCCTGCTCGCCCAGTGTGGCCCCGACAAAGTCATGCAACTGCTCGAGGTAGGCCCTGGCGCTACTCGGCCCGGTCAGCACCACGGGAAACGGCAATGACTGGTTGTCCGGATGCAACAGAATACCCAACAGATACAGAAACTCCTCAGCGGTGCCCACGCCCCCCGGGAAGATGATGATACCGTGCCCCACGCGCACAAAGGCCTCCAGCCGCTTCTCTATGTCCGGCAGGATGACCAGCTCGTTGACGATCGGATTGGGCGCTTCGGCTGCGATGATGCCGGGCTCGGTCAGACCCAGGTAGCGACCCGTACTGATACGCTGCTTGGCATGGGCAATGGCGGCCCCCTTCATGGGGCCCTTCATCACACCGGGGCCGCACCCCGTGCAGATATCCAGGCTGCGCAGGCCAAGTTCATGACCCACCTTCTTGGTGTACTTGTATTCCTCAGTATCGATCGAGTGCCCGCCCCAACAGACCACCATCTTCGGTTCCAGACCGGGGCGCATGGTCCTGGCGTTACGCAGCAGGTGGAAAACGTAGTCGGTAATACCCTGGGAACTGGCCAGGTCTATGCGCGGACTGCCCAGCTCGCTCTCGGTGTAGACCACATCCCGTAACGCGCTGAACAGCATTCCCCGCGTGCTGGCGATCATTTCGCCATCCACGAATGCGTCCGCCGGCGCATTGATCAATTCGAGACGAACACCTCGCTCCTGCTGGTGGATTTTGACGTCGAAGTCCTGGTAGGCCTCCAGGATGGCCTTGGCATTGTCGATCTGCACGCCAGTATTGAGAATCGCCAACGCGCACTGGCGAAACAGCCGGTAGGTGCTACCCGAGCCAGCTTCACTCAGTTGTTGTACTTCGATCTGGGAGAGGGTTTCGAGGGTGCCTTTGGGGGTAACTGATACGTTGATTACATTGCGCATTCGTGATTCCGGTTGATAAATATCGACTGCATCTTAGCAGGCCGGCCGAACCGGCGCTAAGACCCATGGCAGCGGCCTTTGGACCACACGCGTGCATGGCAGTTCGCCGCCGATGTGCCCCTCCGGAGAAAATCCGATGGAATTATTTGCCAGCGATGACGTCACAGTGTTGCCGTTTAGTTATATGGGTAACGGTTCTGAAGCCTCAGAGGTCTTGCGAGCCACTCTGGGTATTCAGGTCTTGCCTGAAGGAACAAACGAGCTCTGCCACCGGCAACTACATCCGCTGACTGGCAGACATTGATCGGGGATCCCAAGAAGATCCTGCGATCATCCTATAAGCAACTGAGGAGAGACATTATGACTACACCTACAATGCGCAAACTGGGTATTCCATTGCTCGCTGGCGCCATGGGCCTGAGCTTTTCTGCCATCGCCGATGACCACAACATGAAGGCACAGGGTCTCTATTCTGCTGAAGACCTCCTCGGTGCTGAAGTATTCGACGCCAATGGTGACGAAGTGGGTAACGTTGAGGACATCCTGCTTGGCAACGACATGGGCCTGTATGCCCTGGTTGTTCAGACCAACGAGTTCCTCGGAATCGGTGAGCGCGACGTCGTGGTTCAGCGTGGCAATTTCACCGCCCGCGTAACTGACGACAACCCCATGTTCGGCGACGTCAGCTACAACGTGCATGTCACTGCTGCCGGCGATGAGCTCAAGGGCTTTTCCGAGTACACCGAAGCGTGGTGGAACGATACCGAGAACGAGCTGAACCAGGCTTGGGAAAGCACCAAGAACACCACAGAAAATGCTTGGCAGAACACCAAGCAGGCAACGGCCACTGCATGGCACAACACCAAGGAAGCTACTCGCGAAGCCCTGGAGCGTGAAGACGACATGGCCACCGAGCAGTAATCGGGCCATGACTGGGTGATCCCGCCGCCCTCGGGCGGCATCACCTTCACCCAGCAAAGCCGCCTACCGGATATATCCGGAGGCGGTTTTTTTATGTCTGGCGGCCCGGTATGACCTAGGCTGTATGACATATTCTCGTTGGGGAGAACTCCATGGTTACATGCTGGGATGTCATTATCATCGGTGCAGGGTCGGCTGGGCTGGCGGCGCTGCGCGAGGTATCCAAGGAAACGGACAAGGTACTGATCATCAACGCCGGGCAGTATGGCACCACCTGCGCCCGGGTAGGCTGCATGCCCTCGAAGGTGCTGATCGAGTCCGCGCGGGCTCTGCACGATTGCAACAAGCTGCAGGGCTTCGGCATTCCCGGCGGTCAACAGATCGTGGCGGACATTCCTGCCATGCTGCGGCACGTGCGCGATCTGCGGGATCATTTTGTCAGCGGCACGCTGCAGGCTACCGAGGGTCTGGGCGAGCGCAGTATCGCAGGACGCGCGAAATTGCTGGGACCCGATACGGTCGAAGTCGCCGGCCAGACCTACCGTGCCCGACGCATCATCATTGCCAGCGGATCCCGCCCGGTCATGCCGGCCGCCTGGCAAGAACTGGGTGAGCGGGTCTGGACAACCGATACCCTGTTCGAGCAACAGGACCTGCCGCCACGTGTGGCCGTGATCGGCCTGGGGCCCATCGGACTGGAAATGGCCCAGGCCATGGCCTACCTGGGGGTGCAGGTACATGCCTTCGACAAGAGCCACACCATCGCGGGAATCAGTGATCCGCAGGTGGAGAAAGCCCTGCGCAGCTCCCTCGAGAAAGACTTCAGCATCCACACCGGGGTCGATGTCCGACTGACCCAGCAGGGCGAAGGCGTGCGCGTCGAGGCGGGAGACCTGAGCGTCGACGTGGACCGTGTACTGGTTGCGGTGGGCCGTCGTCCGAACATCGACAGACTGAACCTGGAGTGCCTCGGCGTACCCCTTGATGACCATGGCATGCCCCCTTTTGACCCGGCCACCACCCAGATTGCCGATCTGCCCATCTATATAGCCGGTGACGTAAACCACCATGCACCCATCCTGCACGAGGCCGCGGATGAGGGCTACATCGCTGCCCATAACGCACTGGCTGACGCGCCCACCGCCTTTCCTCGGCGCACGCCGATGGGCATCGTGTTTATCGAGCCGGGCGTCGCCTTCATTGGTCAGCGTTTTGCCGAGCTGGAGCCTGATGCGCTCATTGGCGAGGCCAGCTTTGCCACCCAGGGCCGCGCCGTGGCGGCGCAGCGCAACGAAGGCCTGATGCGCATTTACGCCCGCGGCTCGGACGCAGTGCTGATCGGCGCCGAAATGTGCGTGCCCGCTGCCGAACACATGGCCCACCTGCTGGGTCTGGCGATCAGCGAAGGCCTGACCGTCAGGCAGGTACTGCGCATGCCCTTTTATCATCCGGTGCTGGAGGAAGGTTTGCGCAGCGCCCTGCGCAAGATCATGAAGCAGATCCCCTGCGACGATACGGATCTCGCCCGCTGCGGCGAATTCCGGATTCAGGCTTTGGATTGACCAACCGAGGTTGACGACTTCAAGTGCTCAGCTCATCAGCCGGCTGTGGTGCTTGAGACCTGTCCGTTTATCAGCAATGGAGACCAACATGAAGGCGATCGAATTGAACAAGCCCGGCGGCCTGGACCGACTCCAGCTCGTCGAACACCCTGATCCGGGTCAGCCCGGACCCGGAGAAATCCGCGTTCGCGTGCATGCCAGCTCGCTCAACTTCCACGATTACCTGGTGGTGTCAGGCAAGATTCCGAACGCTGACAAACGCATCCCGATGGCAGACGGTGCTGGCGTAGTGGACGCGGTAGGTGACGGCGTGGAGGAATTCAAGGCCGGAGATGCGGTGGTTTCGTGCTTCTTTCCCTGGTGGCAGGAAGGCGGTCCGGTCGAAGGCTTCGCCAAAGGCGTACCCGGCGACGGCATGGATGGCTACGCCAGGGAGCTGGTGGTCACCCCTGCGCACTGGTTCACCCATGCCCCGGCCGGCTACAGCCATGCCGAGGCCGCAACGCTGACGACTGCAGGCCTGACCGCCTGGCGCGCCCTGGTAGTGGATGGTGGCATCAAGGCCGGCGACACAGTACTGGTGCAAGGCACCGGTGGCGTTTCCATCTGCGCGCTGCAGATGGCCCGGGCGATGGGCGCAGAGGTGATTGCGACCTCGTCATCCGGGGCCAAGATGGACCGACTGAAGGAAATGGGCGCCGCCCATGTGATCAACTACAAGACCGAGAAGAACTGGGGCGAACGTACCCGGGAGCTGACCGGCGGCCGTGGTGTGGATATTGTCGTGGAAGTCGGCGGACCGGGCTCGCTACCGCAGTCGATCAAGGCCATCAAAATTGGCGGCCACATTGCCCTGATCGGTGTGCTGACCGGCATGACCGGCGAGGTTCCCACCGCCGAACTGATGTATCGCCAGGCACGCATCCAGGGTCTGACAGTCGGGAGCCGACGGCACCAGCTCGACATGGTGCGCGCCCTCGAGCGTGTCGATATGCGGCCGGTGATTGATCGCTCGTTTGCCCTGGAGGACATAACAGCCGCTTTCCGTCACCAGGAAAGCGGCCAGCACTTCGGCAAGATCTGTCTGGAATTCTGAATCGGAGCCAGCGATTTTCCCTGAACTTGGTGCCGGCTCGTCCAGTCCGAACGGGTGGAGGCAAGCCTTCCATCCGTTCACCAAGCAGAGGAGCCACCCCCATGGCGGAGAACCCGATCAAAGACAAGCACTACGACCTCATCAGCTCGCTTTATCATGCGTGCCAGGGTCTGGAGGTAGCACGCCAGTATGCCAGGGACGCCGAAGCCGAAGGCGATAATGAAGCCGCCAGCTACTTCAAGGAAGTTGAACGCAGCTACGCCGATCTCAGCGCGAAAGGGAAGAAGATGCTCAGGGAGCGACTCAACTGAGACTGATCGTTCCGAAGGGCCTGCGCTGGCACCGACGCCAGCGTCATTCCCTTCGGGCAATACGCCAGTAAAGAGACCAGCGCTCACATAGCGGTGATGCACCTTCGGCATAGATGCGTTTGCCCAGACTGAACGCGCGCTGTTGCAACCACCCCCGCCTTTGCTCAACCACCGAGGTAAGCTCAGTGCGCTGACCGGCCGTCCCGAAGAGGCCTGGCTCAGCTTTCAGCAGATCCTGCAGCAGGGCCAGATCCTGATCCTGTCCCAGCAGCTCCGACAACTCCTTGAGCAATCGCGCCCTGGCCTTGAAGGCCTCCGGCCACACCGCGCGTAGCAGCAGGGTGTGGTACCAGTGATCCTTCACCTGTTTGCGCCAGTCGTGCAGGCGCTCATCCGTTGCCGCCTGTTCAGCGGCGGCGAGCGCACTGCGGCCATCATCAAAGCTGCGCGCCAGCCCCCGACGCAGCAGGGAGAAGCCCTTACCCTGCAGTGGCCAGCTGCCCACGGTCTCCTCCGCCTCGGCCAGCTCGACGAGCGCCTCCCCAAGCAGCCTATGGGACTCCTCGACCGTAAGCCCACCGTCCTGACTGCGCAGTACCAGCTTTTTGCGCACGGCTTGTCTCTGTGCAGTGGCGAACTGTTCCGGCGCGAGGCCTGCCAGGGCGTCCCAGGTCTCGACCAGCGCGCCAGCATCGCGCATGGCGGACAATCGGCGATTGATGTCGCGCAGGCGACGGTTCTCCTGCCGATAATGCTTGCCCATGGGAGTGCGGACCAGGCGTACCAGGGCGCGAGCCTCCTTGATGCGCTTGCGCGCCTGATGAATGCCCCTGGCGCGCTCCTGCGAGGGCAGCAACAACGCCTGTTGCGCCTTGAGCAGCCGCTCAAGCGCGATACGTCGGACCTCCTTCGTGGCTGACTTGTGCGGTTTTATCCGAAAGGCCATGGGCACCTCTGCTTCAGTTCAGGTCAACTGTACTCGCATTGTTCCGACAGCTTAGCTTCCCTGCAACGCAATCGCATCGGCTGTTGGCATTACCAATTTTCCCTGAATTAGTCCTGATTGCTGCGGTCACTTGCTGTGACCGAGCAATTTTACCGCTCCAATCCATCGTGTATGACGGTTCGCTTATGGCGGGCTGAAGCAGGGGAAACGAGATGGCCAGAAATGCACTGCGGTTACCCAGTTTCGACGAAATGAGCGCCATGGCCCGCGAACAGCCCGAGGCCCTGGAAGATCTGCGAATACGCCTGACCGAAGAGGTGATAGAACAGGCCTCCGACGCCAGCAAGCGCAGGCTGAGAGGGCTCGCATTTGTTATCGAGGCTGAACGACGCAAAGCTAGCAATCCCTTGCAGGCCTGTATCAGGCTGTCCCGTCTTATGCTCGACTCGGCAGTGGAACTGAAAGCCAGTCTGGACCTGCTGCGCACTGCAGAGCCCGGATCGACTCGAGAATCTCGCCCCTCGGGCACGGCTCGGGTGCTGCCCTTTCAACCCCGCCGCGCTGGATCGCGCTCAGCCCCCTGAGTTATCTGCCGCAGCCTGGTGTAGCCGTCCCTGCTCAGGAGCACCAGATTGACGGTGCTGGCGTAGACCTGGCCGGACGCCTTCAGCGCTTCGATAAATGGGCCGTTGGACGGGTACGGGAGATGAAAGTAGTCCCGATCTTCGACCAGCTGTTCACGCGCCGCCTTGAAGAGTCTGAAGGTGGTGCCCTTGGTGAATCCGTTCAGGTGGTCAAGCTGTGCGAAGCTCAGCGTCTGAATGCCGCAATGGATGATTGGATCGGTTCGGGACATGCAATTACCCGGGGCGCGTGGAATGGAGTCGGCATCGCTGGCGCTTCCGGGCAACCGCCGTTTGCGGTACCCTCCTGCCCTTCAACCACAGGAGCAAATACCCATGCCCAAAGCGAGCGCACGTCATATTCTGGTAGCAAGCGAAGACAAGTGCAACGAACTCAAGAAAGCCATTGAGGACGGAGCCGATTTCGCTAAAGTAGCCAAGGAGAACTCTACCTGCCCATCAAGCCGTCAGGGCGGCGACCTCGGCACCTTTGGCCCCGGCCAGATGGTCAAGGAGTTTGACACCGTGGTATTCAGCGC
This sequence comes from Pseudomonas sp., assembly GCA_016763285.1. Classification (GTDB taxonomy): domain Bacteria; phylum Pseudomonadota; class Gammaproteobacteria; order Pseudomonadales; family Pseudomonadaceae; genus Halopseudomonas. Next base: position 34,402 of record JAESUC010000157.1, on the reverse strand, counting down.
TCCGGTCAATGTGGTCCAGGGCCCGGTCAAGACCCAGTTCGGCTACCACCTGCTGGAAGTAACCAGCCGCCAGGACTGAACAGAATGACCTGCTTGCGAGACCGAGGAGGTCGTCTCCCCGGCCTCGCAAACAGGTCACAACACTAGCGCTCTCTACCGAACACCTGGGTCCAGTAGATCGACGTCTGCGGATGGGTTTCGTAGGCGGCGCCCATATCGGTGAATTCCGGATTCATGATGTTGGCGCAGTGTTTCGGGCTGTTAAGCCAGGCTGCGACGACCTGCTCCGGTGTGCTCTGCCCTACCGCGACGTTCTCACCCAGCGCGCCCCACTCGTATTCGACCATGTCTACCCGCGCCTGCACGGATTCACCTTCCGGGCCCGCATGGGTCAATATGCCGTTCTTCGCCATGTATTCACTGTGTTCCATCGCCGCCCGCGCAAGGCGTCCGTTCCAGGTAAGGGGCTGCGCTGCCTTGAATTGCTGGTCTCCACAGGTGCGCGCCTCGCGGCGAGCCAGATTCACCTTGGCCACGACCTCCTGGCCGACGTCCATCCACTGGCGGTCCCGGAACTGCTCGGATACCAGGGGACTCGCCAGCACAATGTGCCAGGCGTCCCCTGAACGTGAAACGCCAATCTCGGCAAATTCGTCGCTGCGCAGTACATCGCAGTAGCGACCCTGGATCATCTCCATGGCCTGGGCCGCACTTTCAGGCCCCGACAGCCGCAGGAATCTGGCTGCAGTAGCCTGATACCCCACATCCTGCATTTCCTGTTTCCAGTCACCGGCCGTCAGATCGATACTCGAGAGCTGCTCGTTCGGCGCAAGGGGCCCGGCGGCCCGCATCTCCCTGCCCTGGCATTCGGCGCTCGAGTCGCGGTATTCATTGATCAGACTGACCAGCTCGGTGCTCTTTTCGGAGTTCTTCCGGGTATTCTGCTCGGCAGCCTGCTGCGCTGCGGCGAATGGCGCCCAGACCAGCCCGGCGCACACCATCGCACTACCGACCAGCTGAGCCAGGGGCCGCAACGGATGCCCGGATACACAAGGAAGGGGTTTCTGTTCGGGGGTAATTGTCATGTCGGAACCTCGGTTGCCATCGGCCCGTCCAGAGCATTACCCTTGCTGAACAGGCATACGGCTTTATTGAAGAATGCAGAGCAGTGGACCTGAAACCCGCTCTACAGTTCCGCCGCCTGCATTGGCCTCAGACCTCCGCCGGCACCTTGCGCCAGCGTCCGAGCACCCAACCGCCGCATACGTTGATCAGCAATCCCAGCATGACCAGCAGCGCACCGATAAGCTGCCATAGCCCCAGACGATCGCCCAGCAGCACGGACGCCGAGGTCAGTCCTACCACCGGCACTAGCAGCGAGAAAGGCGCCACCTGGCTGGCGGGGTAACGGGAGAGCAGCCGCCCCCAGATACTGTAACCAAGCAAGGTAGCGCCGAACGCGAGGTACATCAGAACCAGTGCCGACTGCAGATTGAAGTCATCGAGGGCAGCTCGAATCGCCACCGGTCCTTCCAGCCACCAGGACAGGGCCAGGAACGGCAGAGGCGGGACGAGATTGCCCCATACCACCAGGCCGACCAGGTCCACCTTGCCTATTCGCCGCGTGACCACGTTGCCCAGTGCCCACATGGATGCCGCACAGATCGTCAGCGCGAAACCCGCCAGCGTCATCACCCGATCTACCTGCATACCGATCAGGGTCAGGCCAATGGCCGCCACCACCAGCCCCACCAGATTGGGCGAGCGCACGCGCTCGCCAATGAACAGCGCGGCAAACAACAGCGTAAAGAACGCCTGGGACTGCAGCACCAGCGACGCCAGGCCGGCCGGCATACCCACCGCCATCGCCGAAAACAGAAAGGCAAATTGCCCGAGCGAAATGGTTAGGCCGTAGGCCAGCAACCAGCGCCAGGGTACCTGCGGTTTTCTGATGAAAAGAATCGCCGGAAACACTACCAGCATGAAGCGAAGCGCCCCCATGAGCAGGGGGGGCATGTGGTTGAGCCCGGTCATGATGACGACAAAATTGAGGCCCCATACCACGATGACCACCAGCGCCAGCAGCAGATCCCGGGTAGTCATTGCGTGCTCCTGCACTATGTGGGCTGCCAGTAGGCCAGCTTGCAGACAGCCCCGCCATATACAGTCAGCGGCAATAGCATCAGGACAGTTGGCCACAAAAAAGCCGGCAATACGAATTGCCGGCCTTGGTAACCCTCGAGATCAGTATCAGGCGTTGTCTACACCCTTCTTGATCTTTTCCTTGGCTTCGCCCTTCACGCCCTGGGCCTTGCCCTTGGTCTCCTGCAGATCACCCTCGGCTTTAAGGTCTTCGTTGTCGGTTGCTTCACCAACGCCCTGCTTACCTTTACCGATAGCTTCGTTGGTCTTGCCTTTCAACTTGTCTTCCTTATCGCTCATGGTCCACCTCGTTTGTAAATGGCTTACATGGGGTTGACCCGGCTCGGATAGCATAAGTTCCAACCGATTCCCTGCAAATGGAGCGGGCGATCCCCGGGGAAACAGGTATACTCGCGCGCGATTGCATCGCTGTTTCCACCGTTATCCCCTTTCCAAGGACTGTGCGCCATGACCGAGCATCTGCCCAACCAGGATCTGGCCCCTGAACACGCCGACCCGATCGTAACCTCCACCAGAGCCAGCGTGCCTGCGTTCAAGTTTCCCTTCTCACCTGCCAACTTTGCACCACGCCAGCCCGCTACGCCGTCCTGGCAGCACAAGGGCGGTCATTCCCGTCACGAGAAGAAGATCGGCATGGCTCCCAATGGCACCCGCCGCTCAATGGGCAAACGCTGAGCCTCGGACCTCTATTTGACCAGCAACACCGGCAGTGGAGCCTCGTGGACCACATGGCTGGCCACTGACCCCAGCACCAGGCTGCCCAGACTGCCCATACCCCGGGTGCCCATGACGATCAGCGTGCACCCGAGCTTGCGCGCGGCTTCGACCAGCTCACTGACTACCTCGCCGACAATCTCATGGGTCTGCACCTGCACATTGGCGGCACGGAGCTTGTCGGCAGCCTTGATGTTGGTCTCGGCGGCATAATCGAGGGCCCCGGCATGCAGCTGCTCGAGCATTTCCGGGGAGAGATAGCCGCCGAACAATTTGGGTTCAACCTGAACGTTGACGACATGTACGGTAACCTCCCCAAGGGTGGCCGAAAAATCGATCAGGTAATCCACGGCGCGCATGGCGCTTTCCGAACCATCGAAGGGTAGCAGTATCGTATGCATTCTCATCTCTCCCTGGTATGGGTTGCAGGTCTCATTGCAGGTACATTGTGGCAGGCAATCCGTGACGACGCTTGACCCACATCAAGTCCGGGGCCCATCGCTCTACGCTGCTCGGTGTGCTGTGCTGGCCGCCGACGACAGGCATCTGGCAGACCGCTTCTACAGGGCCCATGGCAGTCGGATGAAAACCCGCGCCGAGCACATCATATGGACACTGAACACTGACCGCATGCTCGCGGCTCTCTGCCTGCAAGCGGTAGCGCAGGGCCATTGGCTGACCAGCCTGTTCGTCGATCCGGGCTACCGCCGGGCGGGATTGGCCAGCACGCTGCTGGACGCTGCCTGCACATCGGTGGAGGGACCGGTATGGCTGTTCTGCCAGCCACAGCTTGAGCCCCTGTACCGTCAGCAGGGCTTTACCCGCAGCACTTGCCTGCCAGAATCACTCGCCGGAAAGCTGCAGCACTACCAGCGCAGCAAGGATCTCATGGCGATGACGCGGGGCGAATGATGACCCATTCTCTGCGCTAGCGACAGCTTCCACGGTTAACGCACCAGCTTCAACACCTGGCCATCAGCACGGCACCATTTCGGTGCGACGGTTCCGGATCCATCTCTCCCCAAAGCACTTCACCTCTTATAAAAACCTTGTAAGCCTATGTTTTTGTTCATATTCATAAAACATGGCAAGCAAAATGCTATGTGTCCCATGCCAACGCTTTTTGGACGACATCAGTAATCACAACACATGGGGTACACGAGAATGATGAAAAAATTGACCGCCGCCATCGCCACAGTCAGCACCCTCGGCTTTGCCAACATGGCCCACGCCGAAACCTTCGACACCTTTATCGGTGAAATCGATGCGAGCATGACTGCTACTGTAGCGACCGATTACATCTGGCGTGGCCAGTCGCAGACCGACGGCAAAGGTGCTTTCCAAGCCAGTCTGGACTTCGCCCATGAAAGTGGTGTGTACGTCGGCACCTGGGGCTCCAACGTCGATGACGAGGACTTTGGCGGCGCCGCCATCGAGATCGACTATTACGTCGGTTACGGTGGCGCGATCACCGAAGAATTCACCTATGATCTCGCATGGGCCAACTACACCTGGCCCGGCAACAGCTCGATTGACGTGTACGAATGGCTTGCCAGCGTAAGCGCATACGGCATCACAGTGGGTGTCAAGGATACCTACAACAATGCCGACAACCAGTACTACTACATCGGCTACGGTGTAGAGCTGCCCTACGAATTCGGCCTGGGCCTGCATTATGGCGACAGCAATGACGGCACGGGTACCGGTTTCGATTACAACGATTGGGCTGTGACCGTAAGCAAGGAAGCTCTGGGTCTGGGCTGGTCTGTCATGTACAGCGACACCGACATCAGCGATGCCGATTGTGGCTACGGCAGCACCGACTCCTGCGGCTCCAACGTGACTTTGGCAGTATCCAAGAGCTTCTGAGGCAGCACCGGCGCCGTGGCGGCGCCGGTACTCTCACAACTCGGCTTGATTGGGCCCCATGGCAACTCGGGGCCTTTTTTTGTTCAGGATTCGGCCGCGTGGCCACTAATGCCCGGATCGATCTTCATGCAGATCTCCGAGGTGAACGGAAAAGCGATACCCAACGCCGCTCGGCCGCCCGTGCGGCTCAGGCGCGAGGCAGGGTAACGCCCCGTTGGCCCTGGTATTTGCCACCGCGATCGCGGTAGGACACCTCGCAGGGCTCGTCGGACTCGAAGAACAGCATCTGGGCGACGCCTTCGTTGGCGTAGATCTTCGCAGGCAGTGTCGTGGTGTTGGAAAACTCGAGGGTCACATGACCCTCCCACTCCGGCTCCAGCGGGGTGACGTTGACGATGATGCCACAGCGCGCATAGGTGCTCTTGCCCAGACAGATGGTGAGCACATTGCGTGGAATCCGAAAATACTCGACGGTGCGCGCCAGGGCAAAGGAGTTCGGCGGGATGATGCACACATCGCTGGTGATATCGACGAAGCTGTTCTCGTCGAAGTGCTTCGGATCCACGGTAGCGGAGTGGATATTGGTGAACACCTTGAACTCGTTAGAGCAACGCACATCGTAACCGTAGCTGGACACCCCGTAGGAAATCACCCGGTTGCCCTCGTCGCCGCGCACCTGACGCTCTACATAGGGCTCGATCATTCCCTGTTCCTGGGACATGCGACGTATCCAACGATCAGACTTGATGCTCATGATGTGCCCTGCGATGTGCCGAAAAGAGACCGCATGTTACCGGGTAATGGCAACGGGAAAAAGCCCCGCCGCCCTTGCCCTGCCCGCGCGGGCATCTCAGTCGTCACTGATACTGATTTCCGGCATGCCACCGCCCTGTCTGGCGCGCTCGGCGATACGCGCGCCCACGTGACGTGCCATGTCCTGATAGATCATGCTGATCTGACATTCCGGCTCGGCGACCACCGTGGGTGCCCCCGCATCGGTCTGTTCGCGGATCATCATTGACAGCGGCATGGAGGCCAGCAGATCCACGCCGTAGTCATTGGCGAGCCGTTCGCCGCCTCCCTCGCCAAACAGGTGCTCGCTATGGCCGCAGTTCGAGCAGATGTGTACAGCCATGTTCTCCACCACGCCCAGCACTGGAATGTTCACCTTGGCAAACATCTCGATCCCCTTTTTTGCATCAAGCAGGGCCAGATCCTGGGGCGTGGTTACTATCACTGCGCCCACCACCGGGACCTTCTGGGCCAGGGTAAGCTGGATATCCCCGGTGCCCGGCGGCATATCGACTACCAGGTAATCGAGATCATCCCAGGCGGTCTGGGTCAGTAGCTGCATCAAGGCCCCGGAGACCATCGGGCCGCGCCAGACCATGGGCGTCTTGTCATCCACCAGAAAGGCCATCGACATGACCTGCACGCCATGGGCGCGGGGCGGAATGAAGAATTTCTGATCCTTGACCTCGGGTCGTGTGCCTTCCGGCAAACCGAGCATGAGCCCCATGCTGGGCCCGTAGATATCCGCGTCCAGCACACCGACACGGGCACCCTCCCGGGACAGGGCCAGGGCCAGATTCACCGCGGTAGTGGATTTGCCCACACCGCCCTTGCCCGAGGCCACGGCGATGATGTTCTTGACGTTGTCCAGCGCAGCGATGGTGCCCTGAGCCGGAGCTGGCTGAACTTCGCAGCGCACAGTCACCTGTGCCGAAGAAACGCCATCCAGGTTCTCCACGGCGACCTGCAGCATCTGCTCGATGCCGTTCCTGATGCCGGCTGCGGCATAACCGAGCACGAACACGGCCCGGACGTCTGAGCCGGTGATATCCAGGCTCTGAAGACAGCCTGCCGTCACCAGATCGGTCTTCAGATAGGGATCCTGGTACTGGGCCAGGGCATTTTCTACTGCGGCGCGGGTAATATCGGTCATAGCTAATCCGTGAAAACTAAAGAATGGACTCTATCGTACTGGCGGACCTTGCTGCGTGAAAGGCCGAAACGAAAGCGATCCGCGCGGTCAAGACGTTACATCTGACCGCAACGGAAGACGGCGCACAAAAAAAGGCGACGGGCTTGCGGCCTGTCGCCTTCTCTATGCTAGCCTAGCGGCCAACGGAAGGGCATCGTCCCCGGTGGGGCGCTCGGATTTCAAACCCGGTGAGATGCGCAAGGCGCGTCTGGTAGGTTCGACTCCTATTCCCTTCCGCCAGATAACGGCGGTAGCCGATTACTCGACTGCCGCTTCGGTTTCTTCCATGGTCGCATCCTCGGCTTCGGTCGCCTCGGCCATCTCGGCGCCCTCTTCCTCGGTAGCGCCCTGCGTCTCGGCTTCATCCACCAGGTCGATCAGTACCGTCATCAGACGAGCACCACGCTCACCCACCATCTCGGCAAAGGTGTCACGGACCGGCAGGCTGAGCTCACGGAACGCCGCACGCTCCTCAGGCGTCAGGTAGACGAGTTCGATGTCGCTGTTCTCCGTGATGATATCCAGGCGCTCTTCGTTCAGACGCTCCTGCACGTCATGGATGTAGGGGATCAGCTCGACAACGCTCTCGTCAACGGCCTCCTTGTATTCCTGCGACAGGCCTTCGTACCAATCCTGATTGGCCATGAACGTGGCAATGAACTGGGCCTGGTTGGCAAAGATCAGGTAGTCCTGGACCTGATAGAAGTCCATCTCCTGGTGGGCAAACACCGGCTGGATGTTGCCATCAAGCTGGCCCAGCTGCATGCCGCTGAACAGCTCACCGTATTCCATGGTGGTCGGATCGGCGCCATAGGCGCTGTAGGTTTCACGCAACAGGCGATTATCCATGGTGCGGATAGCCATGCCATCGAAATCCTCCGGTGTGCGGATGGCCTTGTTCGCGCTCCATACCTGCCAGCCCTCGGGCACGATAGCCAGTGGATGCAGATCACGCTCGTTGAAGGCTTCGACCAGGTCGGGATGTTGGCGGAATGCCGGATCATTGAGGATCTCGGTGTTGGTCTGCTCGTCGTCGGTCAGAACGAAATTCAGGCTGAACAGCTGCGATTCGGGCACTGTGCCCCCGAGAAAGCCGGAGCCGAATGCCAGTTCGATCGCGCCGGCCTGCACCTGGTCATAGATATCGGTGAGCCCGCCGAGCTGACCGTAGGGGAACAGTTTGACTTCCACTTCGCCGTCGGTCTTCTCGTTGATCAGTTCGGCGAATTTCGCGCCATATTCATACTGCACACTGCCTTCAATCTCTTCCAGACCAATGCGCCAGGTCTGCACCGTGGTCTCGGCAGGCTCGGCTGCTGCCGTTTCGGGTGCCGCGGTCTCTGGCTCGTCGCCACCGCAGGCGGCAAGGGCCAGTGCAGCCATACCTATGAATCCATTACGCAATTTCATGGAACGCTCCTCCTGAATTGTTCTGGTTAACTATCAAACCATAACACATGACCGGGGCTTGTCCATGTTGTGCAAATACAATGCAGATGCGCTATGTTGAAAAAGGGAACATTCACCGGGCCAGAGGGATAGAGCGCTGGCGCGCAACGAAAAAAGGCTGCGGCTCCGCGACTGGCGGGCCCGGCGCAGCAAAGGATACTTCCATGCCCGGGAGCGATGACACGTCAGCCGCTCACAAGGTAAAGCTTGCCGCGAAGCGGGTATTCTCGGTGCTTGACCGTTTGGCCGAGTACATCGAGGAAGGCATCCTCGGGTGTACGGTCCTATTTGTAGCCGGCATGTTGATTGTGCATGTGATTGGCCGCCAGCTGTTCAGCACCGGGGTAACCGGTCAGGTGGAGCTGACCCAGATGAGCATGGTGATCATCACCTTCGCCGGCCTCGGCTATGGCGTGCGCAAGGCCCGGCACATCTGCATGTCGGCATTGTACGATCAGCTTCGCGGGCTCTGGCGCAAGGCGGCGCTGGTCACCATCAGCCTGCTCACCGGTGCCCTGATGTTCTATTTCTGCTGGCACGCGTGGGATTACGTGGAGGCGATCCAGTCACGCGGCCGCACGTCCTCGGCCCTGCAGATCCCGCTGTGGATTCCCTATCTGGTCGCCCCGATCGGCTTTGCCCTGGCCGGCATACAGTACTGGCTGACCGCTGTGCGCAATCTGATTTCCAGGGACATCTACCGCTCCTTCAATGAGAAGGAACGCTATGAGGAGGTGGATGTTGACGCTATCTGAACGGGCGACATACGCATGCTGAGTATCATTATCGGGACGATGATCGTGCTCTTGCTACTCGGCTTCCCGATGATGGTGCCGCTGTTAATCGCCAGCCTGATGCTGCTCTTTCTGGTGTTGGACATGGGCAACGTGGGCCTGCTGATGGGGCAGATGATCAGTGGCGTGCAGTCCTGGGCGTTGGCCGCGGTACCGCTGTTCATCTTTGCAGCCGATCTGATGACCCGGGGCCACACGGCCAACCGCCTGCTGGACCTGGTGCAGACCTTCGTCGGCCACCTGCGCGGCGGCCTGCCGATCACCACCGCCGCCGGCTGCACCCTGTTCGGCGCCGTCTCAGGCTCGACCCAGGCGACCGTGGTGGCCATGGGCGGCCCAATGCGCCCCAAACTGCTGCAGAAGGGTTACTCCGACGCCTTCAGCATCGCTCTGATCATCAACGCCAGTGACATTGCCCTGCTGATTCCGCCGAGTATCGGCATGATCATCTACGGGGTTGTTTCAGGGGCCTCTATCGGGGACCTGTTCATTGCCGGCATCCTGCCCGGCTTTCTGATTCTGGTGATGTTCTCGGCCTATTGCTGGATCGGTTCGATCCGCATGGGTATCGAGCCGGAAGAGCGCGCCAGCTGGCTGATGCGCTGGGAGGCGCTGAAGAAGGCGCTGCTGCCCCTGGGATTCCCGGTGGTCGTGGTCGGGGGCATCTATGGCGGTCTGTTCAGTCCTACGGAGGCTGCGGCCATCGCCGTTCTCTACGCGCTGGTGTTGGAGGTCTTGGTCCTGCGCTCGGTAAAGGTCAGCGAACTCTGGGATATCGCGCTGTCGACCGGCCTGATAACAGGCGTGGTGTTCATTCTTGTCGCTGCGGGCAATGCGTTCACCTATACCATTTCGTTTGCCGGCATTCCCCAGGCCATCCTCGGTCCGGTCATCGAATCCATAGGTGACAGCCCCACCCTGGTACTGGGCCTGATAGCCATCTCATTCTTCATCGGCTGCATGTTCGTGGATCCGATCGTGGTGATTCTGATTCTCACGCCGCTGTTCAAGCCGGCCGTCGAGATCGCCGGCCTAGACCCCATTCACGTCGGTGTCATTGTCACGCTGCAGGCGGCCATCGGCTCGGCCACACCGCCGTTCGGCTGCGACATTTTCACTGCCATGGCGGTATTTCGCAGACCCTATTTCGACGTGATCAAGGGCACACCACCGTTCATCCTGATACTGCTCCTGGCAACGGTAGTGCTGATCATGTTCCCGTCCATCTCGCTCTGGCTCCCTTCCCTGGCCAACTAGCAGCCTGTGCCGGCACCGCCGGCACAGGCCCGATCAGTACCTGTTCGGTCACTAAATTGGCACAATAACCGCTAATAGATCCCCGCTCCCGGCCGATAACCTCGGTACGGAGCGTTCTTATCGTTTTATACTCCGCACGGGTAGCCCGCAACGGCGACCGAATAATAAAAGATGGCTATATTGCTGCGCTGAGGAAGACATGAAAAATCAAGCCGCTTCAGGAAAGGAGCACATCGCCGGTGTATCGGCAGAGTCTCCCCCCATTTCGCCCGTTGTCCCCTTCGTTGTCTTGATGATCTGCCAGATCGCCTTTGTTGCGATCCTGCTGTGGCAGACCTCGGGGTTACTGTTCGGTCTGACCCTGGTGCTGGCACCCGTGGCCCTGCTGCTGACCTGGCAGACCCGCCGCGGCGGATCTGACAACGGCCCGCTCATGCAGCGCCTGCAGGCCATGGATGGCGCCACCCTGGATCTTTCGGCGCCCGCTGCGGAACGCGCTGCAGGTGCTTCCGGGGTACAGCAGATTGACGCCCTCACCGCTCGCCTGCGCGACATGATGGTGAGCTTGCAGCAACAGTGCGTGCGGATCGCCTTTACTTCGGCGCAAAGTCGGCTGCTGGCTGATCAGGCTGCGGGGGATGCGAAGAAACAGCAGGGACTGTCCGAACTCATCTTCCAGGCAACCGAACAGACCACCAGTGCTCTGCAGGACGTCACCGGCCGGACCACGGACATCACCCGGATGAACACGCGCAATCTTGACGTGGCCCGCGAATCCAGCGAGCAGCTGGGCACCGCCAGGGAACAGATGCAGCAGATCAGCCATTCCATGGCCGGCTTCAAGGAAAACATCACCGCTCTGGGCAATACCTCTGGCCAGATTCGGCAGATCCTCAAGACCGTGCAGGACTTTTCCGCCCAGACCAACATGCTGGCGCTCAACGCGGCGATCGAGGCGGCGCGGGCCGGTGAGCAGGGTCGCGGATTTGCCGTGGTCGCGGACGAGGTGCGCAATCTGTCTATTAAGGTAGGTAGCGCGGCCGACCAGATCGGGCAACTCATGGAGCAGATGCTCACGGCCATGTCCGGAGCAGATCAGCAGACCCAGGCCATGCAGGAGCAATCCGAACACGCCGGCATTGCGGTAAGCACCGCTGCGGATCAGTTCGAGAAAATGGTCTCCGACTTCCAGAAAGCCAATGACGACCTGCTCATGGTCAGCAGTGCCCTGGAGCAGCTCACCGTGACCAACGGCGAAACCCACGAGCATGGCACCGCCATTCGCGATCTGAGCCTGACCATCAGCAAGGGCATGGGCGAGAGCCAGAAACAGACCGATATCCAGCGGGAAAATACCAACCAGATTCTGCAGGTACTGTGCCGCTTCCGTCTGGGCCAGGGCAACCTTGAGGCCGCCACCGACAAGTTGATGGCCCGCCGCCATATCATCGAGGCGGAGCTGGCCGATCTGCTCAAGCAGGGCGTGAACGTGTTCGACCGGCACTACACGCCGATACCCGGAACCAACCCGCCCAAGCACGATGTGAGCTGGGCCGATGCCTATCGCAAGCGCGTGCAACCGCTGTTCGACCAGTGGGACTCGCAGGGCCAGGACGGCGTCATCTACATTGTAGCCACGGACGACCATGGTTACCTGGGAGCCAGTCGCAGCGTCACCTCCCAGGAGCCCACCGGCGATCCGCGGGTGGACGCAGCCAAGAGCATGCACAAGCGCTTCGTGGTCGCCAAGGGCTGGGAACTGGACAATCTCAACAGGGTCGAGCATCTGGGGATGGGCAGTTTCGTCCTGCCGGGGACCACCACCATCGTCTTTGTGCTTTACGTACCGCTTGAGGTCAATGGCCGCCGCTGGGGCACACTGAGTGCAGGCGTGCTACCCCAGGCCCTGGGCGTGTAGGCCCTGGCCGGCAGCCCGGGCTCAGCCCAGCTGTCGGTCACAGAACAGGGCGGCCGCCCGCGCCGCCTGTTCGATCATCATGGTTTGACTGAAGCCGCTGCGCTTGAGCGGCTTGAAGTCGTGATCGGCGGTCTCCAGCCAGTGCATCTCCACAACGGGTGACAACGCGTAGCCGTGCACCTCCTCAGGCCCGCCGAACGGGTCGCGGGTCCCCTGCAGGAGCAGAGCGGGCGTTTTCAGCTGCGCCAGATGTTCCACGCGGGTCTTCTCCGGCTTGCGCGGAGGATGGAACGGATACCCGAAGCACAGCAGGCCCGACGCGCCCAGCTCGTCGGCGAGCATGCTGGCCACCCTGCCGCCCATGGACTTGCCGCCCACCAGCAGCGGCCCGCTGTGCGCCGCGGCCAACGCCTGCCAGTGCTCGCGCAGGGAGTCGAGCAGACGCGGCATGGGGTTCGGCGGGGATCGTCTGCCGTTCTCCCGCCGCACCTGCATGTACGGGAATTCGAATCGCACCACTGCCAGCCCCTGGCCGCCCAGCGCGGCAGCAAGGGTCTGCATGTAATCACTGTCCATCGGCGCGCCGGCGCCATGGGCGAGCAGCAGCGTACCGCGATGCCGGCCAGCGGCAGGCGTGTGCAGGGTGGAAAGGTTCGGCACGGTTTGTTCCTCTGTCCTGCTGCGACAAGATGCCACGCACTCGTCAGGGGTATTCACTTCACATATGACGCTGTGACCACTAAGCTTGCTGTAGCCCTCTTCAGGTCCCGAAAAATGGATCGAGAGGGGCCGACCATACAACTACATATCAGGGTCGGTTTCCAGTCTTGCGCTATGCAGGCGGATAGGGAAAAAGCCGTTTTTCCTCGTCATTGTGGCTGCACACAAGAGGTCTCTGTTGGCCGGCCAGAGCGGTCGCAACCAGCTGATACCTTGACCTGTGTCATTGCAATGGAGGGAAGCTTTGCTCATACTTGCCGCCGCTTCAGAACCCATAAACCCATTGCTATCCGTGGAATCTCGCATGAGCACAGCTACCACTTCGACAGCCTATAACTACAAGGTAGTACGCCAGTTTGCCGTCATGACGGTCATCTGGGGTATTGTTGGTATGGCCTTAGGTGTATTTCTTGCGGCCCAGCTTGTCTGGCCGGCCCTGAACTTTGACCTGCCCTGGACGAGTTTTGGTCGCCTGCGCCCGCTTCACACCAATGCGGTTATCTTTGCATTCGGTGGTTGCGCGCTGATGGGCACCTCGCTGTACATCGTCCAGCGCACCTCTCAGGCCAGGCTGATGTCTGACGGTCTCGCCGCATTCGTGTTCTGGGGATGGCAAGCAGTCATTGTGCTCGCGGCCGTTACCTTGCCGCTGGGCTTCACCTCTACCAAGGAATACGCCGAGCTCGAGTGGCCGATCGATATTCTGATCGCGATAGTCTGGGTGTCCTACGCGCTGCTGTTCTTCGGCACAGTCATGAAGCGCAAGATGAAGCACATCTATGTGGGCAATTGGTTCTTCGGTGCCTTCATCATCACCGTTGCCGTGCTGCACATCGTCAACAGCATGGCGATGCCGGTGTCGCTGTTCAAATCCTACTCGCTGTACTCGGGCGCGACGGATGCGATGATCCAGTGGTGGTACGGTCACAATGCGGTGGGCTTCTACCTGACTGCGGGCTTCCTGGGCATGATGTACTACTTCGTCCCCAAGCAGGCCAACCGTCCGATCTACTCCTATCGCCTGTCGATCGTGCATTTCTGGGCACTGATCGCGATCTATATCTGGGCCGGTCCGCACCACCTGCATTACACCGCCCTGCCTGACTGGGCACAATCGCTGGGCATGGTGATGTCACTGATCCTGCTGGCTCCCAGCTGGGGCGGCATGATCAACGGCATGATGACGCTCTCGGGCGCCTGGCACAAACTGCGCACCGATCCGATCCTGCGCTTTCTGGTGGTCTCCCTGGCGTTCTACGGCATGTCCACCTTTGAAGGTCCGATGATGGCCATCAAGACCGTCAACGCACTGTCCCACTACACCGACTGGACCATCGGCCACGTTCACGCCGGCGCTCTGGGCTGGGTTGCGATGATCTCCATCGGCGCCATGTACCACATGATTCCGAAGGTCTTCGGCCGCGAGGAAATGTACAGCGTCGGCCTGATCAACGTGCACTTCTGGCTCGCCACCGTCGGTACCGTGCTGTACATCGTCTCCATGTGGGTCAACGGCATCACCCAGGGTTTGATGTGGCGTGCAGTAAACGTCGACGGCACCCTGACCTACAGCTTTGTCGAGGCGCTGGAAGCCAGCCATCCGGGATACATCGTGCGCATGATCGGCGGTGCGTTCTTCCTGATCGGCATGTTCCTGATGGCATACAACGTTTGGCGCACCATTCGCGCACACCAGCCGGCTGAAGCACAAGCCGCTGCGCAAATGGCCTGAGGAGAATATCGATGAAGCATGAATTGGTAGAAAAGAACCTGGGCCTGCTGGTCGTGCTGATTGTTATCGCAATCAGCTTCGGCGGCCTGACTCAGATCGTTCCGCTGTTCTTCCAGCAGGAAACGACCCAGCCGATCGAGGGCCTGCGCCCTTACACCGCTCTTGAACTGGAAGGCCGTGACATCTACATCCGTGAAGGCTGTGTAGGTTGCCACTCGCAGATGGTCCGCCCCTTCCGTTCCGAGACCGAGCGCTACGGTCACTACTCGGTTGCCGGTGAAAGCGTCTGGGAACACCCGTTCCTGTGGGGCTCCAAGCGGACCGGTCCTGACCTGGCCCGTGTTGGCCAGCGCTACTCCGACGACTGGCATCGTGCTCACCTGATCAACCCGCGTGACGTGGTTCCCGAGTCGAAGATGCCCGCCTACCCCTGGTTGCAGCGCAACACCCTGACCGGCGACGACACGGCCGACAAGCTGCGTGCCATGCAGCGCCTGGGCGTGCCCTACACCGATGAGGATATTGCCGGAGCAGAGGAAATGGTCCGCGGTGTAAGCGAAATGGACGCGCTGATTGCGTACCTGCAGCACCTGGGTACTGTACTCTCGGATCGTCGGTAATCGCCATGGATATCAATACTTTGCGCGGAATAGCCACCATCCTGGCGATGTTGGCGTTCATTGGCGTGACCCTGTGGGCCTATAGCTCCTACAAGAAGAAGGACTTCGACGAAGCGGCGCAGCTGCCCTTCGCCGACGAGCCTGAAGAAGCCAAAGAGCCTGAAAATGAAGAAAAGCCCAGTGAGAAGAACGACGCTAGGAGTAGCAAGCAATGAGTAATTTCTGGAGCGGATACATCATTGTCCTGACCCTGATCATGCTGGGTCTGACGCTGTGGTTGATGTTCGCCACACGCAAGGGCCAGCGGCCGGAAGAAACCGAGGAAACCCTGGGTCATTCGTTCGACGGCATCGAGGAATATGACAACCCCCTGCCCCGCTGGTGGTTCATGCTGTTCCTGGCGACGATCGTTTTCGCCGTTATCTACCTGATTCTCTATCCAGGTATGGGCAAGTTCCCCGGCATCCTCGGCTGGACCCAGGTCGGCCAGTACGAACAGGAAGTGACTGCAGCACGTGAGCAGTACGCACCGATCTTCGCCAACTATTCGGACATGCCGGTTGAAGAAGTGGCCAAGGATCCGGACGCACTGCGCATTGGTCAGCGCCTGTTCGCAATCAACTGCTCGGTCTGCCACGGTTCCGACGCTCGCGGTGCCTTCGGCTTCCCCA
Source organism: Pseudomonas sp. (assembly GCA_016763285.1). Taxonomy (GTDB): domain Bacteria; phylum Pseudomonadota; class Gammaproteobacteria; order Pseudomonadales; family Pseudomonadaceae; genus Halopseudomonas. The sequence continues at coordinate 18,511 of JAESUC010000157.1, read as the reverse complement.
ACCTGACCGACAATGACTGGATCTGGGGCGGTTCGCCTGAGCAGATCCACACTACCCTCGTCCAGGGACGTCAGGCTGCCATGCCCGCCTGGCTGGCGATCATCGGTGACGAAGGTGTGCGCAGCACTGCCGCCTATGTTCGCGAACTGGCTGGCCTGGAAACCGATGGCGTCGACACCAAGCTTGGCGCCCAGGTCTTCAGCACCAACTGCGTTGCCTGCCACGGCCCGCAGGGCAAGGGTAACGAGCTGATCGGCTCCCCCAACCTGACCGACGACGTCTGGTTGTATGGCTCCAGCCTGGTGCAGATCCAGCAGACCCTGCGCTATGGCCGTAACGGTAACATGCCTGCCCAGGCGCACCTGGGTGAGGACAAGATCCACATGCTCACCGCCTATGTCTACAGCCTGTCCCAGGGTGTCGACGAGGCAGAGCAGGAGTAAGACTGCAGCCGCGACGCCCTGTCGCATGGCGCAAACCGACCTGCAGCTCTATTCTCGGGCTGCATAGCACTACCAGTCCCGGCCGGACCTTCGGCCGGGTTCTTCCTGCACAGACCAGGACAGATTCCCATGAGCGAAAAGATCCCCGTCAAGAACGTCACCCCGGGTGATGCTCAGGCCATAGAACTCTATGCCAAGCGCGAAAAAATCCACCCGCGATCCTACACCGGCCTGTTCCGGAATATCCGCCTGCTTGGCGTGGGCTTCCTGTTCCTGCTGTACTTCGGTACGGCCTGGCTGCAGTGGGGTGATCGTCAGGCGGTGCTGTTCGACCTCCCGGCACGTCAGTTTCACGTGTTTGCCGTTACCGTCCAGCCGGAGGACTTCTTTCTTCTGTCCTTTCTGCTGATCATCTGCGCCTTCGGCCTGTTTTTCATCACGGTTTTTGCCGGCCGCGTATGGTGCGGTTATACCTGTCCGCAGACCGTCTGGACCTGGATCTTCATGTGGGCCGAGCGGATTACCGAGGGCGAGCGCAACGCGCGGATCAAGCTCGACAAGGCGCCGATGAACGCCAACAAGGCGGCACGCAGGGTAGCCAAGCATGCCATCTGGCTGACGGTGTCCCTGGCGACAGCCCTGACCTTCGTCGGTTACTTCACGCCCATCCGTGAACTGATTCCGGACACCTTTACCTTCGACATAGCGGGCTGGACGCTGTTCTGGGTGTTCTTCTTCACCATGGCGACCTACATCAACGCCGGCTGGATGCGCGAGCAGGTCTGCTTCTACATGTGCCCTTACGGTCGCTTCCAGAGCGTGATGTTCGACAAGGACACCCTGATCATTGCCTACGATCCGCGCCGGGGCGAAGCCCGTGGTCCGCGCAAGAAAGGCGTGGACCCGGCCGAGGCAGGCCTGGGGGACTGCATAGACTGCACCATGTGCGTCCAGGTATGCCCGACCGGTATCGACATCCGCGACGGCCTGCAGTACGAGTGCATCGGTTGTGCGGCCTGCGTTGATGCCTGCGATGAAATCATGGACAAGATGAACTATCCCCGCGGCCTGATCAGTTACACCACGGAGCACAACCTCAGTGGTGAAAAGACCCATATGCTGCGCCCGCGGCTGCTCGGATATGGCGCCTTGCTGGTGTTGATGATGAGCATCTTCGCCATTACCGTGACCAGCCTGTCAAAAGTATCGCTGGACGTTGCAAGGGACCGGAACGTGCTGTTCCGCGAAGTGAACGGTGGCAATATAGAGAACGTCTACATCGTCCGGATCTTCAACAAGAGTCAGGAAGAGCGCAGCTTCATCCTCACTATTGAAGGGCATCCGCAAATGCGCATGGACCTGCAGGAAAACAGATTGCGGCTGGATGCCAACGAGCATCTTCAGCTCCCGGTGAACGTGCAACTCGACCCGCAATACATGGATGGCACGAACATCCCTGTCGAGTTCAGGATCATCGCGGTTGACGATGCAGACATTACAGCCGAAGCGGAAAGCCGCTTCATGGGCCCCAGACTCAGGTAATCGACGATGCAGGAAAACGATATTCCCCCTTGGTACAAGCAGTTCTGGCCATGGTTTCTGATCGGCATACTGGTCTTCGCCGTGGTGATCGGCCTGGGTCTGCTGTTCATCTCCATCGCCTATCAGGACAGCATGGTGCGCGACAATTACTACAAGGAGGGTCGCGCCATCAACATGCACCTTGGCCGTGACCAGATGGCGCGGGACCTGGACCTGGCCGCCACCTTTGCGATCGACGACCAGACCGGAGAGATCAGCCTGACCCTGACCGGCGAACTGCCCACCCACCCGCCGGCGCTGCAGTTCGACCTGATCTCGCCCTCCCATGCCGATCGCGATCGGGTGGTCATGCTCAAGCGTGTGGCCGAAAGCGAGTATGCCGGTCAGATGCCGGAGCGGATCGAGGGGCGGCATTACATCGATATCAGCGATCCCGCGCGCCCCGGCGAAGCGGGCTGGCGGTTGACCGATGAGGTCTTTCTGGCCAGTGATCGCACTTACCAGCTCGTTGCCGACTGACCCATGGCCGAGCCTTGCTACCACTGCGGCGAACCGGTCCCGACCGGTTCCGACTGGCGTTGCAGGATTCTCGGCGAGAACCGCGCCATGTGCTGCCCGGGCTGCGAGGCCGTAGCGCAGGCCATCGTGGCGGGCGGACTGGAGTCCTACTACCGTCACCGCACCGAGGTCTCGGCCAACCCCCAGGCTCTACCCCAGGCCCTTCAGGAAGAACTGGAGCTGCTCGACCGCCCGGATGTCCAGGCCCGCTACACGCAGACCGAGGGTGACCAGCAGCAGATCCAGCTGCTGATCGACGGCATCAGCTGTGCAGCCTGCGGCTGGCTGATCGAGAAGCGACTGCAACAGATGCCCGGTGTCACCCAAGCCAGTCTCAATCTGGGCAACCACCGCCTGGGCCTGGCCTGGGATCCGCTACAGACCCGCCTCTCCACCCTGCTCGCGGAAATCAGGCGCATCGGCTACGCACCCCAGCCCTGGGAGGCGGACAAGGCCAGTGAACAGATTGCTGCGGAAAACCGACGATACCTGCGCCGTCTCGGCCTGGCCGGACTGATGTTCATGCAGGTGATGATGGCCACAATGGCCCTGTATGAAGAGTTCAATCAGGACCTGACCGAGGACATGGCGATCATCCTGCGCTGGGTGAGCCTGCTGATGACCACTCCCGTGGTGTTCTACAGCTGTGTACCCTTCTTTCAGGGTGCCTGGCGCGACCTGCGCAACCGACGCCTGAGCATGGATGTCTCCGTTTCCCTGGCCATCGGCGGCGCCTACCTGGCCGGGATATGGGCCACGGTTACCAATACCGGCGAAATCTACTTCGACTCGGTCACCATGTTTGCCTTCTTCCTGCTGGCCGGTCGCTACCTGGAACGCCGGGCGCGACAGCGCACAGTCGAGAGCACCGCGCGGCTGGTCAGCCTGCTACCACCCAGTGCCCTGCGCATCGACAGTGCCGGTACACCCGAGCGGGTAATGCTGGACGACATCCAGCCCGGCGATCTGGTCGAGGTCCGGCCAGGCGACAGCATCCCGGCGGACGGCATCATCGTCGAGGGCATCAGCAGCGTTGACGAATCGGCCCTCTCGGGCGAATACATGCCGTTGGCCAAACAGCAGGGCGACAGCGTGACCGCGGGCACCCTGAATGTGGAAAGCCCCCTGCGAATCAGGGTCAACGCCGTCGGCGAGAAGACCCGTCTGTCAGCCATCGTACAACTGCTCGAGCGAGCCCAGTCCGACAAACCGCGTCTGGGTCGCCTCGCCGATCAGGTGGCCCAGTACTTTCTGCTCATCGTACTCAGTGCGTCAGTGGTGGTCGGCGCTCTGTGGTGGTGGTACGTCAACGGCGAGACCGCCTTCTGGATTGTCCTGGCCATGCTGGTGGCGACCTGCCCCTGTGCGCTCTCCCTGGCCACGCCAACGGCCCTGACCACCGCCACCGGCAGCCTGCAGAAGCTCGGCCTGCTGATCACCCGGGGCCATGTACTCGAGGGTTTGACCCGCATCGACACAGTGGTGCTGGACAAGACCGGTACCTTGACTGAAGGTCGCATGACCCTGGAACGGGTCGAACCCTTTCCAGGACGGGATCGCGAACAGGTCCTGGACCTGGCGCGCATGCTCGAGTCGCGCTCGGAGCATCCCATCGCCCGCGCCTTTGGCCGGACCACTGGCCAGGCCGAGTCCGTGGTGAGTCACCCCGGGCGTGGCCTGGAGGGCCGCTGCAATGGCCAGTTGCTGCGCATCGGCAAGCCCGATTATGTTGCCGAAATCAGCGGCCAGAGCCCACCTGCACTACCGGACCAACCCGGCCAGTGGCTGTTGCTCGGCTCCGAAGAGGGGCCGCTCGCCTGGTTCGTACTGAACGACCGTATCCGGCACGACGCCAGCACCCTGATCACCCGGCTCAAGGAACGCGGTCTGCGCGTTATTCTGCTATCCGGCGACTATTCCCACGTGGTCGACGCCATGGCCGAACGGCTGGGGATCTCCGAGGCAATCGGCGACGCCAGCCCGGCCGACAAGCTCGCGTTCGTACAACAACTGCAGTCCGGCGGCGCCCGGCTGCTGATGCTGGGTGACGGCGTCAATGACGTGCCGGTACTGGCCAGCTCGGACATTTCCATCGCCATGGGCGAGGCCTCCGACCTGGCCAAGACCAGCGCCGATGCTGTGCTTCTGAGCAGCCAACTGAGCGTTCTGCTGGGCTCTCTGGACATGGCCCGTCGCACCCGGCGGATCATGCTGCAGAACCTGTTCTGGGCCAGCGCCTATAACGCCAGCATCCTGCCGCTGGCCGCGCTCGGCATGGTCACGCCGGCGTGGGCGGCCATCGGCATGTCGGCCAGCTCGCTGCTGGTGGTACTGAACGCCTTGCGACTCACCCGGCTCAAGCCCGTGGAGATTACCCCGCCCGGCACCTCTCTCCGGCTGCAGGAGTCACTGGCATGACGGTTCTCTACATACTCGTCCCCATTGCCGTGATTCTTGTAGTGGTCGCGATCTGGATCTTCAACTGGGCCGTCAACAGTGGTCAGTATGACGACCTGGACGGCCCCGCCCACAGCATATTGTTCGACGATGACGACCCGGCGCATCTGGAAGCGCGCAAGGAAGCGCAGCAGGACGCGGACGACCAGCCCTCCTCCACCGATGACACACCGGATTCGCGCCCATGAGCGCGGAGCTGCTGCCGCTGTTTCTCACCGCCCTGGCCCTGGGGCTGCTCGGTGGGGGCCACTGCATCGGCATGTGCGGCGGACTGATGGGCGCTCTGACCATGAGCATACCCGCGGAGCAACGCAAGGGCTGGACCCTGTGGCGGATTCTGCTGGGTTATAACCTCGGCCGCATCAGCAGCTATGCCGCTGCCGGCGCACTGGTTGGCAGCCTGGGCTGGCTGGCCCAGGATCTCGGACTGGGTGTGGTGCTGCGCACCGTTGCGGGGCTGCTGATGATTGCCATGGGGCTGTATCTGGCCAACTGGTGGTCCGGGCTGACGCGGATCGAGCGTGCCGGAAGGGGCCTGTGGCGTCACCTGGAACCCCATGCGCGCAAGCTGCTGCCGGTCACCAGCGCGCCACGGGCCCTGGCACTGGGCGCCCTCTGGGGCTGGCTCCCGTGCGGCCTGGTCTACAGCACCCTGATCTGGGCCAGCAGCCACGGGGACGGAGCGCTGTCCGCCGGGTTGATGCTGACTTTCGGTCTGGGCACCCTGCCCACATTACTGGCCACCGGTCTGTTCGCCGAACGCATGCTGGTATTTCTGCGTAACCGGCGGGTGCGTGTCACGGCGGCCTTGCTGGTCATCCTGTTTGGTATCTGGACCCTGCCGGGGCCGCACAAGGCCTGGCTCATGGGCCACGGCAGTCAAGGCGCTGCGGCGATGGAAACACCGGAAGAACAGCCCCACCATCACTGATAGCCAGCACGGGTCAGAAGCTGCACTGATTTCGAGCGGCGAACATGGATCATGGGCCACCCATGATGTAATCTTCCCGAACCTCCCCTGGCAAATCAGGTAACGACATGACCAACCCCATTCGCCTCCGCGCGTTGCCGGAAGCACATTGCAAGGATTGTTCTTTGTCCGGCATGTGCTTGCCCCTGGCCCTGCAGACCGAAGAGCTCGATACCCTTGACGAGATCGTCAAGCGCGGTCGACCGCTGAAAAAGGGCGAGATGCTGTTCCGACAGGGTGAGCCCTTTTCCTCGATCTATGCCCTGCGCTCTGGTGCGATCAAGACCTTCAGCCTGTCCGACGGCGGCGAAGAACAGATCACCGGCTTTCATCTGGCCAGCGAGATGATCGGATTGTCAGGGATGGACAACCAGCAGTACCCGGTGTCCGCGATGGCACTGGAAACCACCTCGGTCTGCGAAATCCCGTTTGAACGCCTGGACGACCTGACGGCCGTGATGCCGCAGCTGCGCAAGCAGGTCATGCGCCTGATGAGCCGTGAGATCCGTGAGGACCAGCAGATGATGCTGCTGCTGTCGAAGAAGACCGCCGATGAGCGTATCGCTACGCTGCTGATCAACCTGTCGGCGCGCTTTCGGGCGCGCGGCTATTCCGCCCGCTCCTTCCGCCTGGCCATGTCGCGCAACGAAATCGGCAACTACCTGGGCCTGGCCGTAGAGACGGTGTCGCGGGTCTTCACGCGCTTCCAGCAGCAGGGCCTGATTGCCGCGGAAGGCAAGCAGATCGAGATACTTGAACACACCGAGCTCTGCGCACTGGCCGGTGGCGCCCTCGACTGAGCTGACGAATCAGGACACTCGCATGATTTTTGACGAATATACCATCAAGTCCCTGGTGCACCCGGTGCGCGACTTTCCCAAGCCCGGCGTGACCTTTCGCGATATTACGCCCCTGTATCGCTCGCCACGGGCGATGCGCATGGTGGCCGACAGTCTGATCCAGCGCTACGTTGAATCCCCGATTACCCACATCGGCGCGATCGACGCACGCGGTTTCCTGCTCGGCGCTGTGCTGGCTTACGAGCTCAACAAGCCCCTGATCCTGTTTCGCAAGGTGGGTAAACTGCCTGGAGACACGCTCAAGGACTGTTACGCAACCGAGTACAGCACGGCTGAACTGGAAGTGCAGCGCGACGCCTTTGCCGGCGGTGAACAGGTGCTGCTGCTCGACGATCTGATTGCCACGGGAGGTACCTTCCTGGCGGCGGCTCGTCTGGTGCATCAGCTGGGCGCCAGCGTGTACGAGGCGGCTGCCATCATCGACCTGCCCGACCTGGGCGGCTCGCGCAAGATGCAGGATGCCGACATACCAACCTATAGTCTCTGCGCCTTCGCCGACAACGAATAGATACCTCCCCCGACAACCCTGAAGCGGTGCGTTACGTCACCGCAGTGTGCACAACAGCATGAACGACAGTCTCGAGTTGCAACCCTCATGGCGCCAGCGCCTGGGTGAACTGATAGAACAGCGTCCTGTACAGAACACCATCATGGCGCTGATTCTGATCAACGCAGTGGTACTCGGACTGGAAACCTCCGACAGCATGATGCAACAGTGGGGTTGGCTGCTGGTCCCGGTGGACACCTTCATTCTCGGCCTGTTCGTGATCGAGATCGGCTTGCGCTTCGTCGCCCACGGCTGGCGACTTCTGCGTGATCCCTGGGGGCTGTTCGATACCGTAGTGATACTGATTGCGCTGGTACCGGCCAGTGGTCCGCTCGCGGTCCTGCGTGCGCTGCGCGTACTGCGGGTATTGCGCCTGGTGTCCATCGTCCCGGGCATGAAGATCGTCGTGCAGTCGCTGCTATCATCGCTGCCGGGGCTGGGCAGCATCGTGGCGTTGCTGGGTCTGATCTTCTACGTGGCGGCCGTCATCGCTACCCAGCTGTTCGGCGACACCTTTCCGCAGTGGTTCGGCACCCTTGGAGAGAGCCTGTACAGCCTGTTCCAGATCATGACCCTGGAAAGCTGGTCGATGGGGATCGTGCGTCCGGTAATGGAGGTGCATCCCTACGCCTGGTTGTACTTCATTCCCTTTATCCTGATCGCCACTTTCATGATGCTCAACCTGTTCATCGCGGTGATTGTCGACGCCATCCAGACCCAGCGCGAGATGATGGCTGCGAAGAAACTGGCCAAGGAAGGCAGAGCGCCAGACCAGGAACAGGAGCAGGACCCCCACCACAGCTCACTGTCCGGCACCAACCAGCAGTTGCTGTTGCAGGAGGTCCGCGAGCTGCGAGCCGAGCTCAAGGATCTGCGCACCCTGCTCAAGGACAGCTGAGGCCGGCTGCCAGATACCCGCTCCGTTCGCTCCGGACCTAGACCTGAGGGGCCATGTTGCTTATGATCGCGCTTAACAATAAGAAGCATCGTCATGGCCGGCCTGAATGTCATACACGGTGCGAATGCTCGAGGAAGATCCGGCATGGCCAGTCCCGTGTTACCACCCGATACACGCTTGCTCCTGATTGACGACCATCAGATCTATCTCGATGGGCTGAGCCTGACCCTGCAGAATCTCTGTGAGAGTGTCATTCTTGACCACGCCCACGACGCCAGCGAAGCCGAACGCCAGGTGTCAGCCAATACCTACGACCTGATCCTGCTGGACCTGCAACTGCCCGACAGCAGCGGGCTGGCGCTGCTGCAGAAACTGCGCAAACTGGACTCACTGGTTCCGATCGCCATCCTGACCGCCAGCAACAGTCCCAGCGATCTGGACGCGGCCCTGCACCTGGGAGCCGCCGGGTTTATCAGCAAGACTGCCGACGGGACCCAGCTGCTGGAAGCCGTAACGCGGCTGCTGTTTGGCGAACAGGTGGTCATCGGCAACGGCACCCATCCAATGGACCGGCAGAGTTCGGCGAGGGAGATCGGGGTCACGCCGCGTCAGCTTGAGATCCTTGATCTGCTGGCCGAAGGCTTGCCGAACAAGGTCATCTGCCAGCGCCTGAATCTCTCGGAAGATACCGTCAAGACCCACCTGAAGGCTCTTTTCAATGCACTGGGCTGCCACAATCGCACCGAGTGCGTGGGTATTGCGCGCAAGCTCGGCCTGGTCAGTTTCTAGCGTCCGTTTCGCTCATGGCCGCTGGCAGCAGCTGCTGAAGCGCCCGACGCAGGCGCGCCGGCAGCACCGGCTTGTTGATCACTTCGACATCGGACAAGCGGGCAAGCTCGGTGACCTCGTCACTGGTGTCGGCCGTTACCAGCAGGGCCGGACCATTGTAGGCCTTGCACGCACGCAGTTTGCGGATCAGCGCGATCCCGTCGTGCTCACCCTCCAGACGGTAATCGCTGAGCAGCAGATCCACCGCGTCAGGCTGGATATTCTGCAGTGCTTCCTCGGCGGTGCTGTAGCAGACCACTGCACAGCCCCACTGACGCAGCAGTGACTCCATGGCCTCCTGATTGATCAGATCGTTTTCCACCAGCACTACCCGCCCGCAGAGCTTTTCCTGCAGCGCCCGGTCGGGTATCCGTACATCCTCGATCCAGTCGCCGGTTGGCACTTCTATCCAGAAATTCGAGCCTTCCCCCGGGGCGGAGCGCAGCCCCGAGGGATACTCCAGCAGGTGTATCAATTGACGGCATATGGACAGACCCAGACCCACGCCCTTTTCCAGCGTACGCGCCGGATTGCGTAACTGGGTGAATTCCTCGAAGATCCGCTCCTGCTCCTGTGCATTCATGCCGCGGCCGTTGTCGACCACGGCCAGGCGTACCCGGTCCTCTACCCGGAACACCATGATTTTCACTTCGCTGGCCTCGGCATGCAGCAGCGCATTGTTGAGGAAATTACGCACCAGCCGCTCCAGCAGTAGCGGATCACTGGTGACCGCAATTCGTGGCGGGCACTCGAGATCAATGGTCACCCCGCGCTCTTCTGCGCTGACTTCAAGGGTGCCGAGAATGCGCTGCAACCAGGGGTAGAGATTGAAAGGCCGCAACTGGGGCCTGACCATCCCCACGCTCAGACGGGAGATATCCAGCAGGGAGTTGAGCATCGCCTGGAGCAGGTGAGTCGAGTCAGCCAGGCGTTTGACCGTGAGCCGTACATCGGGATCGGTCGTCCGCTCGTCCAGGTTCTGAATGAACAGTGACATGGCATGCAGGGGCTGGCGCAGGTCGTGACTGGCGGTGGCCAGAAAACGGGTCTTGCCCTGGCTTTCCCGCTCGGCACGTGCCCTGGCGCCCTCCAGCAAACGCTCGTTGAGAAAGGCGCTGCGCATCATGTATTCATAGATGTAGGCTCCCAGGCCGCCAATCAGGGAAAAGCAGGTCAAAAAGAGGGCGTTGCCAATGATCAACGTGCGCGAGCTGTCTACCAGGTATTCGCCCCACAGGTAGCCGCTCACCACTGCCCCGCAGGAAACGATTGCGTGCCTGGCCGGCAACCCCAGCAGAAAGAACCCGGACAGCAACACCAGATAAAGACCGTCGTGGGTGACCGGCACCCGGAGTTCGGCTAGACGACTGACCACGATGATCATCGCCACCATCCAGCCGGAAGACACCAGACCGATCGAAGCAACGATGAATGCCCTGGTGGTCGAAACCCTCCCCGGCCGGTTGGCGTACCAGAGACAGAACAGGACCACACCGATCACGAACAGCCGAATGGGTACAGTGTAGGTATGAACGTACCGGGGCAGATACGCGTAATCGATCCAGATGAAGATCAGCATGAAGCCGATACTGGAAAAACCTACCAGCCAGACCCGCCCGCACATCTTTTCATGCAGGTAGGCCTGGAAGGCTGGCTCGAACTGCTGACTGAATCGCAGGCCGGCAAAATGGCGCTGCTGGGCCAGCAGCGCGGGCTCGTCGATCGTTGCGCCTGTTGTTATTCTAGGGTCGCCACTCATGTTTTTATTCCGTGATCAGGGTCTACCTGATGTCATTTTTATATCATTGCGTGATATAGGGACAGTGTGAAGAACTAAATCATTTTAAAAACAATACATTACTTTGTACTTTTAGGGCTATGCTGCAAGCAAGCCCCCGATCTGAAGGTGAATGTGTGACAGCCAGTATTCCACTGACACATGACTGTATCACCCCGGCTGACCAGTCTCCGAGCGCTGGCAGCAGCATCAACATCCTGGCCCTTGCGCCACCCGCAGCACTACGTCAGGCGGTTATCAGACCCACCCTCGCGTATCTGGGCGTCACCTCGGCTGCGGCGGAAAACCTCCTTCTGGGCACCCTGCTGACGATGGCGTCACTGCCGGAAGGCAAGCAGCCACCAGGGGGGATCGGGCCCTTTGGCATATCCCATCAGGTTCATGAGCGGATCTGGGATGATTACCTGGCCACCAATCCTGACCAGGCGAGCCTGATCCGGGGGCTCGCCAGCCAACGCTGTTTTCTGCGCGATCCCCACGCCGAACTGGGCTATAACTTCGCTTATGCCACCGCGATCGCCTGGCTGGTATATCAACAGCATCTCACCGAGCTCGACGAAGACCTGAGCATCGCCGACCTCGCTCAGCTCTGGCAAAGCCTTTATCCACACCGGGACGGCGTACCCGCTGACTTCCTCTCCAGCTGGAACCGGGCAGACGACCACAGGCCCGCAGCGTTGGCTTTCTCACCCTGATCAGGATAGCCGACAGCTGAACCAGTACTTGGCGATTGGCCGGCGACTCTTTACCCTGTAGAGATCATTCTCTGGAAGCCGCCATGACGCCAGCAACGAAAATCCTGGACAAGGCCGGTATCGAATACCGGCTGCACCGCTACGAGCATGATCCGGCCGCGCAGTCCTACGGCACCGAGGCGGCAGACAAGCTGGGCCTCAATCCCGAACGGGTATTCAAGACCCTGCTGGCCTGCAGCGAGACCGGCGAATTGCTGGTCGCCGTGGTACCGGTCACCGGCACGCTTGATCTGAAATCCCTGGCCAGTGCCGCCAGTACAAAGAAAACCAGCATGGCGGAACCGGGCGCAGCCCAGCGCAGCACCGGATACCTGCTGGGCGGAATCAGTCCACTGGGCCAGAAGAAGCGCTTGCGGAGCTTTATCGACAGCAGCGCCGAGCAGTGGCCCACGGTGTATGTCAGCGGCGGCAGGCGCGGGCTGGAGATAGAGCTCTGCCCGCGGCGGCTGGCCGAGCAGACCGGCGCGCAATTCAGGCCCCTGGCCCGCCCGGGCAAGGCCGCCGAAACAGGCTACACACCATCATAACAACCGCAAGACGGAGCAGCGTATTCCATGGGTCAGCATATCCTTGCCATCGATCAGGGCACCACAAGCAGCCGTGCCATCATCTTCAACGGCCAGGGCCAGCCCGAGACCATGGTCCAGAGCGAATTCAGGCAGTACTTCCCGCAGGATGGATGGGTCGAACACGATGGTGAAGAGATATGGGCCAGCACCCTGGATGTGTGCCGGCAGGTACTGGCAAAAGCCGGCCTTCTGGCGCAGCACATCAGTGCGATCGGCATCACCAATCAACGTGAGACCACCCTGCTCTGGGATGCCGAAAGCGGTGAACTGCTGCATAACGCCATCGTCTGGCAGGACCGCCGCACGGCGGACTTCTGCCGCGAGCTGAAAGCCGCCGGACACGAGCCCATGGTGACCGAGCGCACCGGACTGATCATCGACCCGTACTTTTCCGGCACCAAGCTGCGCTGGCTGCTGGACAATGTCCCGGGCGCACGCGAGCGCGCCGAACAGGGCAAGCTGCGCTTTGGTACCGTCGACAGCTTTCTGCTCTGGCGCCTGACCGGAGGGAAAGTACACCGTACCGATGCCAGCAATGCCTCCCGCACCCTGATGTTCAACATTCATACCCAGCAGTGGGACCCGGACATGCTGGCGCTGCTGGATATACCCGCCAGCCTGCTGCCGGAGGTCATGGATTGTGCTGCAGACTTCGGTCATACCGAGGCCGAACTGCTGGGCGCCAGCATCCCCGTGGCCGGCATGGCCGGTGACCAGCAGGCCGCGCTGATCGGCCAGACCTGTTTCGAGCCCGGCATGGTGAAGAGCACCTACGGCACCGGCTGTTTCATGATCATGAACACGGGCGACGAGCCGGTGGTCTCGCGCAACCGCCTGCTGACGACGGTCGGCTACAGGCTCAAGGGCAAGACCACCTATGCCCTGGAAGGCAGCATTTTTGTAGCTGGCGCCGCAGTGCAATGGCTGCGTGACGGTCTCAAACTGATTCAGCATGCCGGCGAAACGGAAGCCATGGCGGAAAAGACCGGTGACCAGTGCGGCGTCTATCTGGTTCCCGCTTTCACCGGCCTGGGCGCTCCCTACTGGGACCCCAAGGCACGTGGTGCGATCTTCGGCCTGACCCGTGATACCGGCATTGCCGAGATCGTCACGGCGGGTCTGCAGTCGGTGTGTTTCCAGACCCGCGACCTGCTCGACGCCATGACTGCCGACGGCGCCAGCAGCACGGCGGCCCTGCGGGTGGATGGCGGCATGGTGGTCAACAACTGGGTGGTTCAGGCTCTGGCCAACATCCTCGGGGTGCCGGTCGACCGCCCGCAAGTCACCGAAACCACGGCGCTGGGGGTGGCTTATCTCGCCGGCCTGCAGATCGGGCTGTACCGTGACCTGGCGGAAATCGCCGAGCACTGGCAACGGGAACGGGCCTTTGAGCCCGCCATGCCCGAGGCCAAGCGCAATGAACTCTATGAGGGCTGGCTGGACGCCATCAGACGGGTGCGCGACTAGGCCCGGACAGCCCTTCAGAGCTTGTTCGGGCCATTACGCTCCCCGGTCAGGAGCAGCTCACCACCGTGATCGACCTTCTGGTCGGCATCGGGAATGTCTTCAGTCACCTGTTCGTGGACGAACCCCTGTTGCTCGCGGGCATCGGCAAACAGGCTCCAGGCAGAAATGAACAGCGCGGCAATCATCGGACCGATGACGAATCCATTGATGCCGAACAGCACCAAGCCACCAATGGTTGCAATCAGGATCACGTAATCGGGCAACTTGACGCTCTTGCCCACCAGAATCGGCCTCAGCAGATTATCAGCCAGTCCGATGACGATGATGCCATAGGCCGTCAGCACCAGGGCGGGCACGAACTCGCCCTGGGTCAGATAATAGATGGCGACCGGCCCCCAGATCAGCCCCGCACCGACGGCAGGCAGCAGCGACAGCACCGCCATCACCGCTCCCCACAGGAGTGCACCCTGCAGGCCGAGTATCCAGAAAATGATCCCGCCCAGCACGCCCTGTACCAGCGCCACCAGCACGTTGCCCTTCACCGTAGCGCGTACCACCGCAGTGAACCGTGCCAGCAGGTGTTGCTTGTAGGGCTCCCCCAGCGGTATCGCCCGGCGTACCTGCTCGGCCAGGCGGGGTCCGTCGCGCAGCAGGAAAAACAGCAGGTACAGCATGACGCAGAAGCTGATCACGAACTGGAAGGTATCCTGGCCGAGACTGAACATGCGACTGGCGAGAAACTGTCCGCCCTGTTCGCCCATCTGTGAAAGCTGCTGCTGCACGTCACCAAAGTCGGTCAGCCCGAAGCGTGCCAGCAGGTTCTGCACCGACTGGGGCAAGGCATTGACGACCTGGGAGAAATAGCCCGCCAGATCCATGTCACCGCTGGCAATGCGTTCATAGAGCTCTCGCCCCTCCTGAACCAGCATGCTGGCCAACAGAGCCACCGGCAGTATGACCATCAACAGAATCACCAGCACCGAGCACAGTGCCGCCAGGTTACGGTGCCCATGCATGGCCTCCGTCAGGCGGCGCTGCATCGGTCGAAACAGGATCGCCAGTATCGTGGCCCAGAAGACCGCGCTGTAGAAAGGCAGCAACAGCCAGACAAACGCCACTGAAACCAGCGCCAGCAGCACGATAAAGCTTTTTTCTTCCATTCTGGCGTTGAGCATGGCGGTCCGTCCTGTGCGATAACATGATTGCAGCTTTATCTGAACCCATTTGGGCCTGTGTGTTCCACTGACAGGCCATGTCCTACACTATAGGCAAAGCGCCGTGCTGCGCCCCACGCGCACCAGGATATTTGCTCACCGATACAAGCAGGACGGTTCATGCGTTATTTCCAGCAAATCTATCGCAGGCTCAACCCGGCGAGGAAACCCGGCCTGGAGCTTGCCTTCCGGCACAATGCCGAACATCTACCCACGCTCTGGCTCATTGGCAAAACCGGTGCCGGAAAGTCCACACTGATCCAGGCCGTAACCGGTCTCAGCGATATCGAGGTGGGACGGGGCTTCCGGCCCTGCACACAAACCGCCACCCGGTATGACTTCCCGACCGACACGCCGGTACTGACCTTCATCGATACCCGCGGGCTGGCCGAGGCCGGTTACGACCCGGCCGAGGATATCAAGGCCTGCGAGGGCAACAGTCACGCCCTGGTCATCGTCATGCGCGCCGAGGATCCGGAGCAGTCGGAACTGCTGACGGCGTTGAGACAGATCCGCCAATCAGGCAGTATCCGCAACGCTCTGCTGGTGCACACCGGTATCGATCTGCTCGACAGCAGGCAGGAAAGAGACAAGTGCATCGCACTCAACCAGGGCGCAGTGGAGAAGGTCTGGGGTGCCATCGACAGCGCGTCCGTGGATCTGGTCGGTCGCGACGGCCAGCCGGTGGGCATGGATGACCTGATAGGCAAGCTCGCGCAGTTCCTGCCCATCGTTGCCGAGCTGTTCGAGCGCCAGGGCAAGCAGTCCGTGGAAGAGGCGAATTTTCGCAAGCTGAAAACGGAAATCATGTGGTATGCCGGGGCGGCGGGTGCCACCAATGCCGTCCCCATCGTCGGCCTGGTGTCGGTGCCGGCGATCCAGACCAAGATGCTGCACAGCCTGGCCAACCAGTACGGCCTGGAGTGGAACAAGCGCCTGCTCACCGAACTGGGTAGCACCCTTGGAGTGGGTTTTGGCGTGCAGTATGCCTCGCGCCTGGGTCTGCAGCAGCTGGTCAAGCTGATCCCGGGCTATGGACAGACCATTGGTGCGGCCTCGGCTGCGGTCACCAGTTACGGCATCACCTATGCACTGGGACGCGTGGGCTGTATCTACTTCTTCAACAAGGCCAGCGGCAGGACGACCTCCCCCGAGGAACTCAAGGCCACCTACCGCAAGGCTTTCGAACACATCATGCCAGTGGCCAGAGATGAAGCTGAAAACAACCTTTAACGCCTGGCGTACAGCGGCGCGCTTTTCTGACCGGCTCAAGCCCTTCGTGCTGGTGGTCATACTGCCACCCATGCTCCTGCTGATGCTGTTCGGGCTCTACGCGATCATCCGCTACAACTACATCCTGACCTTCGTCGGCCTGCTGGGGCTGCTCACCCTGGCTGCCATGCTGCCGCTGATCTTCCTGCGCAGACGCAAGCAAAGGAAAGCCCCACCCCCGGTCGACCAGGCCCTGGTTGCAGCCATGGAGACGCCCGATTACTGGACTCCGCAGGACCGTCAGGCACAGATGGAGCTGCTGCCGCTGGTCAGCGAGCTGGCCGACACCCAACCGGACTGGCGCGCCATGCCGGATGTCTCACTGGAGCTCGCGCGCGGGGTGGCCACCGTTTACGGCCAGGGCAGACACGCCGAGTGGGCGTTCTCCCCGGTCGCCCTGCTGGCCATTGCCGAGCGCCTGACCCAGCGCTATCGCCGTACCCTCAAGGAGAACGTGCCCGGCATCGATCACCTGAAGGTCTCCCACGTGCTCTGGCTCGAGGAAAAAAGTGACCAGTTCGCCCCGGCGCTCAAGCTGGTCAATATCTACCGCAAGGTGCGCCTGCTGACCCCCGAAGGCCTGCTGGCCGAGCTGGGAAGCCAGGCCATCGGCCAATCGTTCGAGGGGCTGAGTGACGAAATGCAGCTCAGACTCAAGCGCCTGCTGCTGCTTGAGGTACTGCGTGCCTCCATTGACCTGTATGGCGGCCACTTCCGCTTCGAGGACGACGAGCTGTCCGTCAGCGCGACGACGCGCAAGGATGACTCGCGCACCGCGGAAAAGCCGGAACCGATACGTATCTGCCTGCTCGGCCAGGTGGGTGCGGGCAAGTCGTCGGTGATCAACGCCCTGACCGAGGGGTGGCAAGCGGAAACCAGCGCCCTGCCCTCCACCGACCGCGGTCTGGTCTACGAGTGCAAGGTGGACGGGATCCCCTTTCTGCGCCTGCTGGATCTGCCGGGACTCAACGGTGATCCGAAGAACGAGAAGATCCTGTTCGAGGAAATGGTGCAGTCGGATCTGGTGCTCTGGGTACTGCGGGCCAACCAGCCGGCACGCAAGCTGGACCAGACGTTTGGTGACCATTATCAAGCGTGGCAGAGCAAACATATTCATCTTCAGTCGCCCGCCATCATCGGCCTGCTCAACCAGGTGGACCGGCTCGGCAACGTCAATGACTGGAACCCGCCCTACGACCTGAGCGAAGAGAACGAAGAGAACGAAAAAGCCACCTTGATTCGTGAGGCGCTGGCTTTCAACAAGGAGGTACTGCAACTGGACGATATCCTTGCCCTATCGGTGTCTCCCGACCGGGAACACTACAACGTCGACGCCCTGCGCGAACTGCTCAAGGCCAGGTACGGCAAGGCGCTCAACGTGCAGCTCAACCGTCGCCGCCGGGAAGCCAGCGGGTTTTCCGCGTCGAGGGAGTGGCAGCGTGCACGGCAGGCAGCCGGGTCGCTGTTCTCCCTGTTTGCGAACGACCGGAACAAATAGCCGAGCCAACATATTGTCAAACAGGCGTTTTCACTAGACAGAACACGTCCTTAGAAATGATAATGCGAACAATTATTACTGCCTGCCGGTAAGAGTTCGCATGCTGACATTTTCCAATCCCACAGCATCCCTCTTGTCGCGCTCAAGACAGATCCTCTCCCGAAAAAGAGCCCGATGAGATGTCGAAAAAGTCACGATCAAAAATCTGGTTTCTGGTGCATAGCTGGCTGGCACTGCCGATCTGGTTTTTTGTATTGATCGTATGCGTCACCGGTACCCTGGCCACTGTGAGCCAGGAAATTGTCTGGCTGGCCAACCCGGACATCCGCGCGCCGAAACCTTCCCCTGGCGCCGAACTGCTGACGCTCGGTCAGGCACTGGAAAAGGTGCAACAGGCCGAGCCTGACCTGAAGGTCCTTTCGCTCATGCGTCCGGACGAATCGCACTTTGCCTTGAGCGCCCGCGTCAGTTATCCCGACGGCAGCTCGCCTACCCTTTACGTCAATCCCTATACCGGCGTCATCCAGGGTGTAAGCCCCCAGTTCGACTTTCGCCAGTTCACCCGTGCGCTGCACGGATGGTGGCTGGTGCCCTTTACCAACGGTTTCAGTTGGGGCTGGTATCTGGTGTCGCTGCTGGGCTTACCGATGCTCGCCTCCCTGGTCACCGGACTGGTGGTCTACAAGAAATTCTGGAAAGGATTCCTCACGCCCAGACTGCGCCTGCGCCAGGGCGCCCGGGTGTTCTGGGGCGACTTTCACCGCTTGAGCGGAATCTGGTCGATCTGGTTCATCGCGGTCATCTCCATTACCGGCACCTGGTTTCTGCTGCAGGC
>JAESUC010000156.1 GCA_016763285.1 Pseudomonas sp. | reverse complement strand
TCACGCAGGCTGTCATCCCACTTGATCGCATCCAGAATCCGGATCGGCGCCTGCGCCTCGACAATGCGGTCGGACAGGCTGCGGATCACCAACTGGTACTGCTCGCTCTGTTTTACCGTCATGGTGTTCCTGCTGTGTTTATGGAGATAGACCGTGCATGGATGATGGGGTGAATAGAGATGCCGTGCAACGCTTGGCCGGACAACCCGGCACCGCGGTAGGGAACGGAGCGCTTCCGAGGTCGCTGAAAACCAAAGTCCGGCCCAGTGCCGTCCGGTCTTAGCGCCACTGCCCCAATCTCGCCGGAAACCTGATCAAACACCCCATCCTACAAGCGTGTCTGGGTGCGGCCGGTGGCGGACCGTCGCTGGCCAGGGACGGCCAGCGACGAGCCACATGGATGTGCTCGTAGCGTGTCCGCCACCGGCCGTACCCAGGCGCGCCGTACACACATACCCTAGATCAGGTTTCCCTGCACGCAGCCAAACGAGCTCAAACCTCGGGCCGCATATGCGGAAACAGAATCACATCACGAATCGACGGCGCATCGGTCAACAGCATCACTAGGCGATCAATACCGATCCCCTCACCCGCCGTCGGCGGCATGCCGTACTCCAGCGCACGGACGAAGTCGGCGTCGTAGTGCATGGCCTCGTCGTCACCGGCATCCATGTCCGCCACCTGGGCGAGAAAACGCTCAGCCTGATCTTCTGCGTCGTTGAGCTCCGAGTAGGCGTTGGCAATCTCGCGGCCGCCGATGAACAGCTCGAAGCGGTCAGTCACGCTTGGATCGTCATCGCTGCGACGGGCCAGCGGTGAGACCTCGAACGGGTAGCGGGTAATGAAGGTTGGCTGCTCCAGACGATGCTCGACCAGCTCTTCGAAAATCATCGTCTGCAGTTTGCCCAGCCCTTCGAAACCCTTCACATCGGCGCCGGCCTTCTTCGCGATGGCGCGGGCCTTCTCCAGGTCGCGTAGATCCTCGGCGGCAATGTCAGGGTTGAATTTCAAAATCGAATCGAACACCGACAGGCGCGCAAAGGGCTCGCCAAAATGGAACACCTTGCCCTGGTAGGTCACATCCGTGGTGCCCAGGACTTCCATGGCCAGCTCGCGGAACAGCTCCTCGGTCAGGTCCATGTTGTCCTCGTAGTCGGCGTAGGCCTGGTAGAACTCGAGCATGGTGAACTCGGGATTGTGCCGGGTCGAAACGCCTTCGTTACGGAAGTTGCGGTTGATCTCGAACACCTTCTCGAAACCGCCAACAACCAGGCGCTTCAAATAGAGCTCCGGGGCAATACGCAGATACATCGGCAGATCCAGCGCATTGTGGTGCGTCTCGAAGGGCTTGGCCGCCGCGCCACCGGGGATGGTCTGCAGCATGGGCGTTTCGACCTCGAGGAAGTCACGGTCGGCCAGAAACTTGCGGATATGCGCCACCACACGCGAACGGATCAAGAAGGTCTTGCGGGTCTCTTCGTTGACGATCAGATCGACATAACGCTGGCGATAGCGCTGCTCGGTGTCCGTCAGGCCGTGGTGCTTGTCGGGCAGCGGTCGCAGTGACTTGGTCAGCAATGTGGCCTTCTGCATCTGTACGTACAGGTCGCCCTTGCCCGAGCGTTGCAGTATGCCTTCGGCAGAGACGATATCGCCCAGGTCCCAGTGCTTGATGGCTTCCAGGGTCTCGGCAGGCAGGCCCTTGCGATCAACATACAGCTGAATACGCCCACTGACATCCTGCAGAACCAGGAACGCGCCGCGGTTGAGCATGATACGACCGGCCACCTTGGCCGGGATCGCTGCTTCCTCCAGCTCCGGCTTGGTCTTGTCCGCGTAGGTTTTCTGCAGATCGGCGCAGTAGCTGTCACGACGGAAATCATTGGGAAATACACGGCCCTTGGCGCGCTCGTGGGCGAGCTTTTCCTTGCGCATGGCAATCAGGCTGTTTTCTTCCTCGTGACGGGCGTGCGGGTCTTGCGGCTGGTCGGTCATGTTTGCGTATTCCTGGGCGTATCTAAGGTAAGTCGATGGTGTGACGGTCCCGCGCCGCCTGAGCGGCGCCCGGCGTTCAGAGCCCCTGTTTCAGGCTGGCTTCGATGAATTCGTCCAGATCCCCATCGAGCACGGCATTGCAGTTGCTGTTCTCGATATGCGTGCGCAGATCCTTGATACGCGACTGGTCAAGCACATAGGAACGGATCTGGTGACCCCAGCCGATATCGGACTTGCTGTCCTCCAGCGCCTGGGCCGCCGCATTGCGTTTCATCATTTCCTGCTCGTACAGCTTGGCCCGGAGCATCTTCATGGCCGTATCACGGTTACCATGCTGGGAGCGCTGGCTCTGGCAACTGACCACTGTATTGCTCGGCACGTGGGTGATTCGCACGGCCGAGTCAGTGGTGTTGACGTGCTGACCGCCGGCGCCCTGGGAGCGGTAGGTGTCCACGCGCAGGTCCGCCGGATTGATATCGATCTCGATGTTGTCATCGATTTCCGGCGATACGAACACGGCGGAAAAGGACGTGTGCCGGCGGTTGCCGGAATCATAGGGGCTCTTGCGTACGAGCCGGTGCACGCCGATCTCGGTACGCAGCCAGCCGAAGGCGTATTCACCCTGAATGTGGACCGTTGCGCTCTTGATGCCCGCAACTTCGCCCTCGGACAGCTCGACGATCTCGGTCTCGAAGCCCTTGTGGTCGGCCCAGCGCAGATACATGCGCAGCAGCATGTTGGCCCAGTCCTGGGCTTCGGTGCCGCCGGAACCGGCCTGTATATCCAGATAGCAGTTGCTCGGATCCATTTCGCCACTGAACATGCGGCGGAACTCGAGCTTCTCGAGACTGGTCTGCAGGCGCTCCAGCTCGGTCACCACGTCGGCCACTGCGCCTTCATCGCCTTCCTCGGCGGCCATCTCGAGCAGCTCGGAGGCATCGGCCAGGCCGCTGTGCATTTCGTCCAGCGTTTCGACGATCTGCGCCAGCGCAGCGCGTTCGCGCCCCAGATTCTGGGCCCGCTCGGGGTCGTTCCAGACGCTGGGGTCCTCCATCTCGCGTTCGACTTCGGTCAGACGATCATGTTTTTGATCGTAGTCAAAGATACCCCCGGATGGTTTCGGAGCGACCGCGCAGATCTTTGATGGTGTTGAGAATCGGATTGATTTCCATGGTGACAAATCCCGTCAGGCAAAAGCCGCCATTGTAGCGGAATTAAGCCTTCAGGTGCAGCCTCCAAAGGGCACCCAGGCCCGGGTACGGCGCCGCCAGGAGGGCGACGCCGCAGCAAGCTGCCGCCTAGTGCGGCAGCACGCGAACAAACACGATGGTGCCGATACCCCAGCAGGCATTGAGAATGAAGCCGATGATGAATCGCCCGGGCAGCTGGGCCACATCAAACCCGTAGCCCTTGAGCGGAAACACCACCACCAGCGCGACCAGCGTCAGGGCAATGCCACCGAACAGCGCGGCCTTGAGCCAGATCAGCGCGTGCCCCATCCGATCCAGCACAGCCACCATCACCAGGGCCCAGAGGCCGCCCCAGAAACTGGCCGAGATGACTGCGGGTATCCCCAGCGGCACGGTCGGCTGCAGCGAATAGGGCGCGAAGGGGACAATCCCGGCCGAGTGCAGCAGCCCCAGTGCTGCCTGATGGAAACACAGAACCGCCAGGAAGCCGGCGATAAAAACAAAAATCCAGCGTTGCATGGTCTCACCTCGTTATTGTTATGAGCTGTGACTATAGCAGGACGCCAGCCCCGCGCTACGGCTCGGCAACCCGGTGAAACCAAAGGGATGCAGGGCGGCTTGACGCAGATCAGTTGGCTTTGCGACATGACTGCCTAGACTGGACAGATAGACCCATCCATTCGCCAGGGGAGTTATGCCGTGAGCCAGCTGTTACCTGATCAGACCACCCTCGATGAACACGCCACCCGCTACCCGGCGTTTGCCCGCTGGCGCGAAGGTCACGGCGTGATCCGGCATACGCCGGAAACCCAGGCAGCCGCCTATCGCCTTGCCCATCATCTACAACAAACGGGCCAGCAGACTGACATCGGCAGCGTCTACGAGATATTGACTGCCCTGGACCATCTGACCAGCGCCGGAATGTGGCTGGTGGTGCATATGACCTATGCCAAGCGCTGCCACACCGACGGTACCCCGCTGGCCGCGGAGGACTTCAAGTCCCGACCCGAGGGCCACACCGGCGGTGCCCTGAATATGGTCCCGGCCTACGCGGCCTACCTTGCGCTGGGCAGCCTGACCGGACAGACCCGGAGCTGGCTGATGGGCCAGGGGCACTGCGTTGCGGCCATCGATGCAATCAACGTTCTGACCGGCAACCTGCACCCCGAACAGGCTGCGCGCTATGCCGGGGATGCCGGCCTGGAGCAGCTGCTGCGGGACTTCTACGGCTATGCGCAGTTGCCCGATGGCCGGCCGGCCGCGCCCCTGGGCAGCCATGTAAACGCCTTTACCGCCGGCGGCATAATCGAGGGCGGCTATCTGGGCTTCGCCGAATTGCAGTACGCCCACATGCCGCTGCCCGGCGAGACACTGGTGGCGTTTCTCTCCGATGGCGCCGCCGAGGAACAGCGCGGCAGTGACTGGATTCCCCGTTGGTGGCGTGCCGAGGACTGCGGCGTCGCTTTGCCGGTCATGATCGCCAATGGCAGACGGATCGAACAACGCACCGAGCTGGGTACCGAGAAGGGCCTGGACGCCTTCGCCCGCCATCTGCGCGCCTGCGGCTTCGATCCGATGCATGTGGATGGCCGCGATCCGGCGGCGCTGGTTTGCGCCCTGTTCGAAATGGAACAGCGACTGGCGCGACGGGTCGAGGAGTATCAGCAGGGCATTATCGGCTACCCGCTTCCGATACCCTATGCCATCGCCGAAACCGTCAAGGGCTTCGGTTTTTACGGGGCGGGGGAAAATGCCGCGCATAATCTGCCGTTACCCGGCAATCCGCGGCACGACCAGCATGCCCGTGACCTGTTCAACCAGCACGCCCAGCAACTGTGGGTAGCGCCCTCGGACCTGGACCTGGCGCGTACGCGCCTGAACCAGCATGGGCAGCAACAGCGCCCCCGCGAACGCGATCACGCACTGGCCACGCGCAATCCCGCCGAGCCGGTTATACCGCCGCTGGAATGGTCTCAGGACGCCGTCTCGCCGATGCGCGCTGTGGACCGGTTCTTTACGGCCCTGGTGGGTGCCAACCGCAACCTGCGCGCCCGGGTGGGCAACCCGGACGAGCTGGCCAGCAATCGCCTGGATGGTGTCCTGCGGGCATTGAAGCATCGCGCGCTGGAGCCCGAAAGCGAGCTGGAAGCGCTCGACGGCCGGGTCATTACCGCCCTCAACGAAGAAGCCGTGGTTTCAGCCTGCCTGGCCAACAAGGGCGGGCTCAATCTGGTCGCCAGCTACGAAGCCTTCTGCGTCAAGATGCTTGGGGCCGTGCGTCAGGAGCTGATATTCGCCCGTCACCAGAAAGAAGTAGGCCGCCCCGCCCGCTGGCTCGGCTTTCCGCTGATTGCCACCTCGCATACCTGGGAAAATGGCAAGAACGAGCAGTCGCACCAGGACACCACCTTCTGCGAAGCCCTGTTCGGCGAAATGCACGACGTGATGCGGGTGCTCTTCCCCGCCGACTACAACAGCACCCTGGCGCTGCTGCCCGGTATCTGGCAGGCCCGTGGACAGCTCAGCTGCATGGTCATTCCCAAGGGCGAATGTCCGGTCTGGATGAGCCCGCAGCAGGCTCACCAGCTGGCGGACCAGGGCGCCCTCGTGCTGGATGAGCACCAGGGCATTGGCGAGCCAGTGCTGCTGATTGCCAACGGCGCCTATCAGCTGGGTGAAATGCTGCGGGCCGCCCAGCGCCTGCGCGAACATGATCAGAGCTGGCGTCTGGTGTATCTGCAGGAGCCGGGGCGCTTCACCGCCCCCCGTGACGAATACGAAGCCGCCTGCAGTGCCAGTTCGGCCGAAATTGAAGCGCTGTTTCCGCAGGCCATCATGCGCCGGGTCATGCTGACCCATATGCGGCCGGAGGTATTTCGCGGTCACCTCAGCGGACTGCTACCCGACCCTCAGCGCAGCCGCGTTCTCGGCTACATCAACCATGGCGGCACTTTCGACCAGGCGGGCATGCTGTTCGCCAATCGCTGCACCTGGGCCCATGTTCTGGCAGCCGCGGCCCAGACCGCGCCCGGAACGGATGCAAGGCACTGGATGGACCCGCAGGAATGGGCTGCCGTAGAGGGCCACGGCACCCCCGCCCTGCTGCGCTGAACAGCCTCCCCCGGACCAGCCATGGCGCAGGCCCGGGTCGCCCGTGGAGTCAGGGGCGGGCGCCCTGCCCCCCTGCCCGACGCACGCGTTTTTCCAGCTCGAGCACCAGCAGTACCAACACCCCGGCCGCCGGGGCCATGAGCAGCGCCGGGATACCCAGCGATGCTGTTCCAAACAGCGTCTGCATGAAGGGCAGAAAGGTGAAAAGCCACTGCAGCAGCACAATCAGCCCGATCACCACCCATACCGCAGGCGTACCCAGGGCGCCGCGGAGCGTCAGCGAGGGGTTGTCCAGATACCGCACGGCGAACAGGTAGAACACCTCCATGGCCACCAGCGTATTGACTGCCAGAGTCCGTGCAGCGGCCTCACCCAGCCCGGCCTGCAGCGCCCACTGGAAACTGGCGAAGATTCCGCCCAGAAACAGTAATGACACCAGCACGATACGCCAGACCAGAAACGCATCCAGCAGACCCTGGCCTGCCGGCCTTGGCGGTCGGCGCATCACGTCCTGCTCGGCAGGCTCGAAGGCCAGCCCCATGGCCAGCACGACCGAGCTGACCAGATTGACCCAGAGAATCTGCAGGGCCGTAATCGGCAACGCCAGGCCCAGCAACAGGGCAACCACCAGGCTCGCGGCCTCGCCCCCGTTTACCGGCAGCAGAAAGCTGATGGCCTTCTTCAGGTTGTCGTACACCGTCCGGCCTTCACGCACGGCCGCCGCCAGGGTCGCAAAATTGTCATCCAGGAGCACGATGTCCGAGGCCTCCCGGGCAGCAGCAGAGCCTTTCTGCCCCATGGCAATCCCTACATCGGCCCGCTTGAGCGCGGGGGAATCATTCACCCCGTCGCCGGTCATGGCCACCACGCCATGGTCCGACTGCAGGGCCTGCACCAAGCGCAACTTGTGCTCGGGACTGGTCCGGGCGAATACATCAACGCGTTGCGCCAGCGCCAGCAAGCCCGCGTCGTCGAGGGCATCAAGATCTTTTCCGGTGGCTACTTCGGAGCTGTTGCGCAAGCCCAGTCGCTCGGCGATGGCGAGAGCCGTCACCCCGTGATCGCCGGTGATCATCTTGACCTGGATACCAGCCTGATGGCATTGCGCTATGGCTTCCATGGCTTCCTGGCGGGGCGGATCAAGCAGCCCCACCAGACCCAGCAGCTCCATTCCCTCGCCCAGGGTATCGATGTTCAGCTCGTTGGTGCCGGCGGGGGCAGGTGCCGCAGCCAGCGCCAGCACGCGCAGCCCCTGCGCTGCCAATTGGTCGATCTGCCGATGCCAGGGCTCTGCATCAATTGGGCCACTGCCGCCGTCGCGAAGCCGCGCCGTCCGGCACAGGGCGATAACCTGCTCCGGGGCACCCTTGAGCAGAATCCGCGCATGGCCATGATGGTCGTGGTTCAGGGTGGCCATGAAGCGCAGATCGGCATCGAAGGGGACTTCATCGCGGCGCGGCCACTGGGCAGCATGTTGCGTCAGGTCGAGACCGGCCTTGGCTGCCAGCACCAACAATGCGCCTTCCATCGGATCACCTACGACCGCGATCGGATCCTGCCGGGTATCCAGACGCGCGTCATTGCACAACAGGGCCGCCTGCGCCAGATCGGCGAGTAGATCCGGTGGCGGGCTGGCCGAGCCGGCTGGCGTTGCGGCAGCGCCTATTTCACCGCCCAGGGCGTAACCCTCGCCGCTGACCGGATAGACCTGATGGTCCATTACCAGTGCAGCCACCATCATTTCATTGCGCGTGAGCGTACCGGTCTTGTCAGTGCAGATGATCGAGACCGAACCCAGGGTTTCGATGACCGGCATGCGCCTGACCACTGCCTTGCGATTGGCCATGCGCTGTACGCCGATGGCCAGGGTGATGGTGAGAATCGCCGGCAGCCCCTCGGGTATTGCCGACACGGTCAGCGCCACCACGGCCATGAACAGTTCCCCTAGGGGACGGCCGCCAAACTGCCAGCCCAACAGGAACACAGTCAGACCGGCGAGCACGATGGCCAGTGACAGGTAGCGGGAAAACCGGTTCATCTGCTGGGTCAGCGGTGTCTGCAGTACCGCGACCTCGGACAGCAGATGGGAAATGCGCCCGATTTCACTCTGGCTTCCGGTCCCTACCACCAGCCCCCTGGCCGTGCCGGCCTTCACCAGCGTGCCGGAATAGGCCAGACAAAATCGATCACCCAGGGCGGCTTCGTCGGGCTGCGACGCCAACTGCTTCTCGACGGGTACCGACTCACCGGTGAGCATTGACTCATCCACCGTCAGGCCATGTACCTCTTCGAGGCGGACATCGGCCGGTACCCGGTCGCCCGGCTCAAGTACAACAATATCGCCGGGCACCAGCTCGCTGGCATCAATGACCGCACGCGTTCCGTTGCGTACCACGTTCGCCCCGGGCGCGAGCATATGGCGTATGGCTGCCAAGGCTTTCTCCGCGCGGCCCTCCTGGATGAAGCCGACCACCCCCTGGATCACCACCACGGCAAAGATCACCGCCGTATCCAACCAGTGACCCAATAGCGCAGTGACCAGAACGGCCGTCATCAGCACGTAGATCAGCACGTTGTTGAACTGGCCGAGCAAACGTGACCACAGGGATCGCCCGGCAGGAGCGGGCAACCGGTTGGGGCCGTATTGCTGAAGCCGCTGACTTGCCTGGGCCTCGGTCAGGCCGGTGGGTGGTATCTCGAGCTCATCCCGGACCTGCTCGGGGTCCAGGGCATGCCATGGTGTTGGTCGTGATTCCTGCTGCATGGGTCGCTCCTGACGTGGGCGCATTGTCGCCACCAGCATGGGCCAGGCGCCCCGTCGGCGCGATGATTCAGGTCAAGGTTTGACCCTGGGCAGCCCGGCCGGGTTCGACAGTCAACTCCGACTCCCCAGGGCAAGACTCTGCGGTCAGCAGGCTGGCGAGCTTCTCGGCAATCATCAGCGTGGGCGAGCAGGTGTTGCCGGAGGTAATGGTCGGCATGATCGAGGTGTCTGCCACCCGCAGCCCTTCAATGCCGTGCACCCGCAGCTCATGGTCGACCACCGCCTCGGGCCCCTGCCCCATCGCACAGGTGCCCGCCGGATGAAAGATCGTGGTGCCTATCGCGGCGGC
>JAESUC010000155.1 GCA_016763285.1 Pseudomonas sp. | reverse complement strand
CTGGTGCACATCCAGATCTGGCAGCACCCTGGCCGCTGCAAACAGCTGATTCAGGGCGTGATAGACGTCCGGTAGCCTGTCGAGTACCGCGGTTTGCAGAACGCGGAAGACGACCTCCAGAACCGGATTTTTCAGGCCCAGGGGCCGTATCACTTCGAACAGGGTATGGCACAGCGCAGCAGGGGAAAACGGATTGAACAGCCGCCCTCCGGACTTGCCGGCAAAGGCCGTGTCCAGGCGAAGTTGCAGCTCGATCATGAGCTCGCGTACCCGGGAGTCGGTCCTGGATACGGCAACGCGCACTACCAGCCAGTCCTCGAAATCTTCCTTCTCGACCAGTTCCAGCGTGCTGCTCGCCGCAGGTTCGCGGGCGATCTGCTGGTTGGCAGCGGGCGTTCCCGATAGTACCTCCATGGTAGCTTCACTGATGCGGCTGACTACGGCGGCCAGCACCCGTTGGCGTTGCTTGCGCAGCAGGGCAACGGCGTCAAGAAAGTGTTGCTGGGCCGCCTGGGTTTTCTGGCGCTCTGCTTCGATCATCAGCGCGGTGTCCAGCTGGCCGAAGTAGTCCAGGAGCTGGTCCTGGAGGAAGGGACGAAATGTGGAGTCCGCCGCCTTGAGCAAGCGTTCCTTGTGAGCCGGATCGAGAATTTCGACAAAGCCGGCGAGGCTCTGACGGTTGCCCTGGACTTCCCGCTCAGCCAGTTCTGCAGCCTGTTGCAGGGCGCGGTAGTGATCACTGCTGGCGCGGAGAAGACGCAGGCCGGCGCCCTGATCGGTGACCCGCGCCAGCTCGACGCTGATGGTGATAACGCCGCTGGGCAGGTTCAGCAACAGTCTGCCGGCCGGGGTTTCTCCGGGGGCGCGACGGCGAAGTCTGGTCAGTACGTCCTCGCCCAGGCTGGCGAGCACGCCAGTCTGACTGAAATCACGCACCACACAGGGGTATTGATCGGCGGCGATCTGCAGATCGGCATTAAATCTGGAGGCCTTTCTTGGCCAGCTTCTCTTTTCCATGACGGCACCCTGGGAGGGAACTATAGAGACGAGGTCGACTCAATGTTCAGCAGGGTATATAGCCCGGCTGTAATGTTCACCTAGTATTTTTGAGCTGTATTGCAGTAGTTGTTTTTTTGACATCGCTGTTGCGATACTCTTGGCAGGTGTTAACATTTTGGCATGGTAGCAGTTAGCTATCCGTCACAGCAGGACGGATTCAGCTTTTTATCGTACGCTTGACGGTGTCAGCGCCAACTCAAGGGATGTGAATGGTCGATTGTAAGTTTCGCCAACGGATAGTGAGGCTCGCGAAGTCCGCCAGTTTGCTGATCAGCCTAGTGCTGCCGGTATCTGTGCAGGCCGAGACGAAGACACCGCAGACCGAAACCCCTCGGCCTGCCAGCGTTGCATTCTGGTATGCAGCTCAGCCGCCACTCTCCGAATTGGCCCAATTCGACTGGGTCGTGGTCGAGCCGATCCACATGACGCCGGCGCAGGTCGATTTTCTCTCCGGTCAGGGGGCTCAACCCTTTGCCTATCTCTCCGTTGGTGAGCTGGACGACTATCAGGCCCGTTTGAACCCGTCCCTGCTGGATCTGGCCGCCGGTGAAACCCGTAACACCAGCTGGAACAGCCGGGTCATGGACCTCACCAGCGAGGGTTGGAAGGCTCATCTGCTGGATCGCGCCGCCGACTATGCCCGTCAGGGCTACCGTGGGCTGTTTCTTGACACCATGGACAGCTTCACCCTGTTGCCCGAGGACCAGCGCGCGGCCCAGCGCGATGCCCTGGTGGGGATTCTCGCTGAACTTGATCAACGCCACCCGGAACTCAAGCTGTTCCTCAATCGCGGTTTTGAAGTGCATGGAGATCTGGCTGCAGGTGTAGTCGACGCCGTGGCAGTGGAGTCGATCCATGCCGGTTGGGATGCTGCGCGCCAGGTGTACCGGCCGGTACCCCAGGCCGACCGCGACTGGCTCGCCGGTCAGTTGCAGCCATTGCGGGATAAGCACATCCCTATCGTGGCCATCGAATATCTTCCCCTGGACCGCCGGGCCGAGGCCCGTGAGCTGGCAGCTCGACTGACGGACGAGGGTTTTCTGCCTTATATCAGTACCCCGGGCCTGGACACGATGGGCATCGGCGTTATCGAGGTCCAGCCGCGGCGCATAGCCGTGCTTTACGACCCGCGGGAAGGATCGCTGTCGCGCACGGGCGGGTTCAGGTCGCTGGGCGGGTTGCTGGAATACATGGGCTACCGCGTGGACTATCTGCCCGTCGACAGTTCCCTGCCGGACTCGGCGATGGGCGGGCTGTACGCGGGCGCGATCATCTGGATGACCTCTGGCGCGCCGGAGCAGGCCGGCAAGTTCAACAGCTGGATCAATGATCGGCTCGACGAGAACATTCCGCTGGCGTTCTTCCAGGGGCTGCCTGTGGATGACGCGGCGATTCTCAGCCGTCTGGGTCTGCAGCGCAATGGCAATCAACCCATAACCGGTGTCAGGGTGGTCAGCCACGACGCCGAGCTGTTGGGGAGCTTCGAGGCGCCCCTGGTGGCCCGGACCCGTGGGCTGCTGTTGCTCGGGACCCAGCGCGGAGCTGGCACGCCGGCACTGGTGCTCGCCGATGAGGCCGGCCGGGAACATACGCCGGTGGTGATTGGCGACTGGGGTGGGATCGCCCTGGCTCCCTATGTGTTCGAAGGCGAGGACGACACCCGCCGCTGGATAGTCGATCCGTTCGCGTTTTTGCAGCAGGCTCTTCAGCTGGCGCCCCTGCCTGCGCCTGATGTGACCACCGAAAATGGTCGTCGTATTGCCACGGTGCATATCGACGGCGATGGCTTCCCGTCCCGTGCCGAGGTCCCCGGCACGCCGTATGCCGGCGTTACCGTGCTGAATCAGTTCATCAAGCCGTATCCGCTGCTGACCTCTGTTTCCTTCATTGAGGGCGAGCTGGGGCCCAAGGGCATGTATCCCTACCTGGCCCGCGAACTGGAACCGATCGCCAGGCGCATTCTGGCGCACCGGCGGGTCGAGCCGGCGACTCACACCTTCAGCCATCCCTATTTCTGGCAGGCGGAGCGCGAGAGTCAGCGGGAGGACTTCCAGGCCAACTACGGCCTCATGATGCCCATTCCGGGATATGAAAAAATCGATTTCGAGCGGGAAGTCATAGGCTCGCGCGATTACGTGCAGGAGCGTCTCGCCCCTGCCGACAGGCCGGTGAAAATGATTTTCTGGAGTGGCGATGCGGTACCCGATGCGGCAACCGTCAAGCTGGCTTACGATGCGGGCCTGCTCAACGTCAACGGCGGCGAGACCCGCCTGACCCGGTCTGACCCCTCGCTCACCGGTCTGTATCCGTTGCTGCGTCCCACCGCGGGCGGTCTGCATGTATACGCACCGATCATCAACGAGAACGTCTATACCAACCTCTGGCAGGGGCCCTACTACGGCTTCCGTGACGTGATCGACACCTTCGAACTCACCGACTCGCCGCGGCGGATGCGTGGTCTGCATCTGTACTACCACTTCTATTCCGGAACCAAGCCTGCCGCGATCAAGGTCATGGGCGATATCTACCGCCACATGCTGGATCAGGGGCCGATATCCCTGTGGATGAGTGACTACCTGCAGCGTGCGCACGGCCTGCATACCGCATCGTTGGCCCGTTCCGCCGACGGCGCCTGGCATATCAGTGCCCTGCAGGGTCTGCGTACGGTACGTCTGGATCCTGCCATGGGCTGGCCGGACCTGCAGGCGTCGCGGGGGGTCGCCGGGGTGATTGACTTGCCCCAGGGGCGTTATGTTCATCTGAGTGACAATCGTGCCGTGCTGGCGCTGCAGGCCGAGCGCGACAGCACTCCAGCGCTGGAACAGGCCAACGTGCCGCTCACCGCCTGGCGCTATCTGGATGCCCGCCGGGTCGAACTGTCCCTTGCCGGTGAATTCCCCATTGCCTTCTCTGTCCGCGCTCCGTCCCCCTGCCGCCTTGAGACCGGAGGGCAGACAGTCCGCGGCCGAGCGGCAAACGGAGTCTGGCATTTTTCCCTTTCGACTAAACAGGTGAGTGATGCGCAACTCGTCTGCGAGTAAATCCGTTCGGCTGGTCAGCCCCTGGACCCTCGCTTTTTCCGCTGTGGCCATCGGCGGCGTCCTGGTGTTGACCTACAACAGCGAGGACGTCTTCCTCCCTGATGAACAGGAACGAGCCGATGACGTCTCGGCCAGTTACGCCGAGGTGCTGCTGGCCTCGCGGCCGGAGGACGACGAGCTGCGGATCGATCTGGTCCAGTTGCTGGTCGATCTCGGACAGTACAGTCGCGCCCGTCGACACCTGCTGGGCTGGGTAGACCCGGATATCGTGCAGATGGAGTATTACCGGCTGCAGATTGATGCGCTCAGCGCGTTGCATGGCGATGACCCCTCGCGCCTCGAGCCGGCCCGGGCCCAGTTGATGGCCTTCGACCATCGGCAGTTGCCCGTGGAGCAGGCACGTACCTGGGCCGAGCTGGCTCTGCGCATGGAGATGCCCTGGCTGGCCGCAGATGTGTATCACTCGCTGGCCCTGCGGGTGCCGGAAGAACACCTGCCCAACCTCAAGCGCGCTGCGCGCTGGTATCTTGCCAGCGGTCAGTCAGGCAAGGCGGCCATGGTGTATCTGGATATCCTGGCGGCCAGCGAAGAAGTGGAAGATCGTCGCTATTACCTGCGCCGCGCCTATGATGCACTGTTGGCCGTGAGTGCCGGAGACCAGGCATCGCGCCTGCTGGTCAGGGAGCGTCATGAGCTGACCGATTCCGATGCCGATGCCGAATGGTTGCAGCAGGGCATGCAGATGGCCATCGGGAGCCAGCGCATGGACCTGGCGGCCATTCTGGTCGCGCGCTGGCGGGAACTGCAGCCTTACCGTGCCGAGCCCATTGACGCCCAGTTCCGCCTCGAACTGGCGGAAGGCAACCTGCGTGAGGCCTGGAAAACCGGCGACCTGCTGCTCGCCTTGCGCCCTGAAGACCCCGACCTGCTGCGTCAGATGGCCCAACTGGGTGAATGGCTGGGCAACAGCCGCAAGGCCCTGGACCACTGGGCCGCCTACCTCGAGCTGCGCGACGACCCACAGGCCCGCGAGCACGCTTGGCGTCTGGCTTTCCAGTTGTACGATTACGAGCGCGGTATAGCGCTGATGGAGCCCGCCGCACGCGACCGTCGCCTGTCCGATGAAAAGCTCGATGCATTGGTGTTCGGCTACGACTCGCTGGGCGAGCCTGCGCGGTCTGAAGCCTGGCTGCGCCAATACCTGCGTCGGTATCCAAGCCACCGTCTGGCCTGGGAACGGCTGGTGCAGAACCTCGAGAATACCCAGCAATTCGAAGCTCAGACCGCGGTCTGGGACCGCATGGCTCAGCGTTTCGATCTGAGCATCGCCGAGCGTATCCAATGGGCCAGTGCCTACTGGCGTATCTACCAGCCTGAACGGGCCTGGGACATTCTGGATATCGACAATAGCAACATTGATGACCCCGAATACTGGCGCACCGTTGCGGGGCTGGCCTGGGAGCTGGAGCGCGACGACGAACTGCGGATCGCCTACGAAAGCATGCTGGCGCAGGGCATCGCGCTGAACAGCGGTGAAGAGGGCGACCTGATCGAGTTCTATCGGCTCGAGCAGCCCCGCAAGGCGCTGGACATGCTGCTCAAGGGCTGGCGCGAGCGCGGCGACCCGGGATACCTGGTCCTGGCCCTTGAACTTTCTACCATGCTGGGCGATATCGATCTGCTGCGCCAGTTGCTGGACGAAGCGGACGAGCAGCCCTCCGTCGCACTGCATCCGCAGGTCATGCTGGCCAAGGCCTGGCTGGCAGAGCGTGACGAGGACTTGGACGAAGCGACCCGAATCTACCGTGCTGCCCTGGCACGCTATCCCGGCAATCCGCAGGTGCGCGAACGCCTGATGTGGTTCTTCATTGACCATCGGCGTACCGCTGATCTGCCGCTGATGATCCATCGCTGGCGCGGTTATGCCCGGCGCAACGGTAACCTGTGGCTGCCCTTCGCCGCAGCCAACCAGTTGCTCGGCCGCAACGAAGAAGCACTGGCCTGGTATCGCATGCATCTGCGCGCCAACCCCTACGACTGGCTGGCACGGGCTGCCTATGTCGACGGGCTGGAAGCGGCCGAACGCTTTGATTTGGCCCAGCGCCTGCGGCATCAGTTGGTCAAGGAATTCGACGCGCGGCCGGGTGATGCGCCGCGCATGGTCTTCGAGTCGCCGGAAGTGGCGCCCCAGCGCTATGCCGTATGGCTTCGCCTGCTGGCTGCCAGCCACTCGGGCCGGCGTTCCGAACGCCAGGCAATGCAGTGGCAGGACGGCTCGCCGGCGATGCTGCAGCTATGGTTCGACCGCATGCTGACCCAGCTGGACATTATCAACCAGCCTTCGCAAAAGGACGCCTGGCAGGCCTGGGGTCGCAGCCGCGGCCTGGATATCAATGCCTACCACAACATGCAGGAGGCATTGCGCAACTATAACCGCGACATGCTCACCAAGCTTGTGGCCCAGGGCGAACTGGATCCGGCACAGAATGTCGAGGCGCTGGACCGTCTGGGTGAAGAAAGTCAGGCGCTGGGCCTCGCGCTGAGCAATCTGGGTGGCGGCAATGCAACGATCGTCGACGTACAGCTGCGTCGGCAAGCCGTCGATATCCAGTCACGGATACCCCAGGGTGCTCGTATTGGCTGGCGCCGGGAAGATCTCGGTGGTGTCGAGCTGAGTGGCCCCCACGCGACAATAGCCGGCAATGTTGCCGACGACTGGTATGCCAGCCTCGACCTCGAGCGTATGGATTACAAGGCAGCGCAAATCGACAGTAGCGTGATCGGTAGCGAGGACAATGCGCGGGTCACCCTCAGCCGCAAGCTGGAAGACGGCCGCGTGACGTTCACCGTGGACAGCAGCACGCGCTCCGACGAGAGTCGGGTCGGGGCCGGTGTATCACGCAGCTGGCAGTTTGGCGGGCGCGATCAGCTGGAGGTCGGACTGGGCTGGAACCAGCAGAACCTCGACAGTGGCTTCATGCGCACCGTCGGCACCCAGGACTCCATCCATGTGGCAGGGATCCACGGTTTCTCGGCGCGGGATCAGTTGTCGTGGTCTCTCGAACAGCGCGCCTACGGTACCCGTTACGGGCACAGCCTGGGCAGCGGTACCGCGTTCAATATCGAATTCAATTCGATCCAGCGGTTCGAAGGGCCCACCTGGGTCACCCGGGCGGGCATCGATTATCAGCGTAACAATCTGAGCGGTCGCCAGCTCGACGATCTGACCGTCGCCGATGGCGGGCCACTGGAGTTCGCCACCATCCAGGCGTCCGACCTGTTGCAGGAGGAGTACGGCCGGTTGTACGCCGGCTCCCAATGGCGACGGGGATTCCCCGGCGCGCTCAACCGTGGCCAGCCGGAATATACCTGGCTGGTGGATGTGCAGGCAGGGTGGGACTGGGTTGACAGCCAGTTCACCTATGGTCTGAGCACCGGGATCGGTTCGCGGGTCCTTGGTGATGACGAGCTGGCGTTGACCTTTGGTTATCAGTCGGAGCCGCGAGGCGTCGACGCAGAGGCTGGCGGCATTGTGGAACTGACCTATAGCAAGAGATTCGGACGCTGACATGTTATTCAAACAGGAGAGATTCATCATGCAATCTAGAGCGGGCCTGGCCCTGATACTGGCACTCACCGTGCTGTCCGGCTGTAGCACCTTCACTGGCGAGAGCGGAGAGACACTGCCGCGCGATGCCCGCTGGGGGCTGGTGCCCCTGGTGAACTACTCGCAGACGCCGCAGGCGGGTGAGCGCAGCGAGCAGATCCTGCTCAGCGTTCTCAGTCAGCGTGGCCTGCATCCCTACGTGTACCCCAGGTCCGAGCAGGACGAAACCATGCTGTTAGATGACAGCGAGCGTCTGGCGGCCGGCATGGAATGGGCGCAGAGCCAGGGTTTCCATTATGTAATCAGTGGCAGCGTCGAGGAATGGCAGTACAAGAGCGGCCTGGACGGTGAACCTGCGGTTGGTATCAGTCTGCGCGTACTGGAGCCAGTGACTGGCCGCGTTATCTGGAGCAACAGTGGTGCCAGGGCTGGCTGGTCACGCGAGAGCCTGTCCGGAAGCGCGCAGAAAGTCCTGCGTGAGCTCACCGACGACCTACGGTTGGAATGATGTCGACTGAATCCCCGTACAAGGACTTTACCCTCGCGGCGCGTGCCAGTGAACTCGCCGCATGGGTTGAAACGGTCCTCCTAACCGCGCTGGCGATCGGTCTGGGCATTTACTTCGTGCCGGAAGACCCCTTGCAGGTGCATGAGTTCACCTGGCCCTTGCTGGCGCCGCTGCTGATCGGCCTGCGCTACGGGTTCGTCAAGGCGCTGGTCAGTGCCTGCCTGCTCGTGGCCGCGGTCCTGCTGCTGCGCGAGTCGGGCCTGGAGGCCTACGAGCGTATGCCCGGTGCCTGGATCATCGGCATGCTGGTGATCAGCATGGTAGTGGGCGAGTTCCGGGACCTGTGGGACCGCCGGTTGCAGCGGTTGCAGATGGCCAATGAATATCGCCAGTATCGTCTGGACGAATTCACCCGGGCGCATCAGATTCTGCGCATTTCCCACGACCGCCTGGAACTGCGGGTTGCCGGCAGCGACCAGAGCCTGCGCAGCTCGCTGCTGATTCTGCGCGAGCGCCTGCGTGAGTTGAAGCCCCA
Source organism: Pseudomonas sp. (assembly GCA_016763285.1). GTDB lineage: Bacteria > Pseudomonadota > Gammaproteobacteria > Pseudomonadales > Pseudomonadaceae > Halopseudomonas. Next base: position 3,491 of record JAESUC010000155.1, on the reverse strand, counting down.
GGGTGATCCCCTGGTGGCGATGGCGCAACCGATCATCTCCCTGCTTGGTCAGTACGGGTCCATTGGTATCGCCGGGCTGTATGCGGTCAGGGACGGTAAGATCGATTCGCGTGCGCTGGCCACCCTCGGTGACATGGACGTGCTTGATCCCGACGACCGCATGGTACGCCTGTGCCTCGAGAAGGGAGAGCTGATCAGCATCCGCGAGGAGTTTCTCGAGCGTGGTGATCAGGACGCCTTTTCCGCGCTGCAGGTCTGCGTACCGCTGGTCGATACCGAAGATAGCATTCTGGGTGTGCTGGCGATCCGGCAAATGCCGTTCTTCGTCTTCAACGATCGTACGCTCAGCCTGCTGGCTTTGTTGGCCGGCCATGTCGCGGATCTGCTGCGTAGCGACGCCACGGCGCTGCAATTGCATGATGCAGACGCCCAGAGCTTCTCGCAGCAACTGCGCCGTTCGCTGGTCGACGTGGAAGAGCACGACCTGGATGCCAGTCTGTGCATGTTCGAACTGACCGAACCCAACCCGGAGCTGCTGCGCCTGTTTGCCGACAGTCAACGTGGTCTGGATCTGCAGATTCATCTGGTCAACGACCGCGGGCATGATTGCATTCTGGTACTCATGCCGCTGACCTCCACCGAAGGGTCCCGTGGTTACCTGACGCGCCTGCAGTATCAACTGGCCGAGCGCTTCGGTCAGGGCCGCACCCTGGATGATGTGGGTGTAAGGGTCATGTTCTTTGAAATGGACCCGACAGGCAGACGAGAAGGTTTGCGCAATTTCCTCTATCACGAGTGTGGGTTGAATGATCAACAAGTGGCTGTTTAGCGGCGCGCTGGGCTTCGAGTCCCTCAGTTGGTTCATGATCTTTCGTGAGCCGACCTTGCTCGAGGGTATGCTTTATGTGGTGCTTCCGCACGCGATTGCCTGCGCCATGCTGGCGATCGCGTTGTGGATGTTCCTGCCCACGCGCTACAAGTCACCGCTGCCCTGGGCGCCGCTGTTCCTGTTCAGTATTGCCTTTTTCATCCCGCTGCTGGGCATGGTCGGGGTCGTTTTGGCGGTGTTCCCGGCGCTCTACCTGCAGCGCAAGCGCTACGCCCAGGTCTGGCAGAACATTGGCGTGCCCGGTCTGCCGTTTCGCCCGCTGGAGCGGCGACATTCGCCGATGTTCCAGGACGGTGGTCTGCAGGACGTCCTGTACCTGGCAACCGATCCCGAGCGGCGGCTGAACGCGCTGCTGGCCACCCGGCGCATGCCCTCCCATGAGTCCGTGCCGATACTCAAGCTGGCGCTGCGTGATCCGGCCGATGACGTGCGCCTGCTCGCCTATTCGATGCTCGATCAGAAGGAAAGCGGCATCAACCACCGAATCGAGCGACTGCTGGACCGCCTGAATCAGGACGACGGCGAAGCCGATCCCGAAGCGACCCATGCAGGACTGGCACGCTGGTACTGGGAGCTGGCCTATCTGGGTCTGGCCCAGGGCAGCGTACTCGACCACGTGCTGGGTCAGGCGCGCAAACACGCTGAACAATCCCTGGCGCTGGAATCCAATCCGGAGGTTCACTTGCTTGCTGGACGCATTTCCCTGGAGCAGGGCGACCTGAACGCAGCCAGGTCCTTCTTCAAGCAGGCCGAGGCCGGTGGTATCCGTTTCGAGAAAATTGCCCCCTTCCTTGCCGAGGCCGCCTTTGCCGCAGGCCAATATGAGGAAGTCCCCAAATTGCTGGCGCGGTTGCCCGAGCATGCCCTGGCGCGACCGCCCTTTGCTGCCCTGGCGAGGTACTGGCTATGAGTACCCAGCACAAGACCGCTCAGGTAATACCCCATGGCGGCCACGCCGATGTGTGCCTGCTGCTGGAAGGTACCTGGCCCTATGTGCGCGGTGGTGTTTCGAGCTGGATCAACCAGATCATCCTCGGCCTGCCGAACGTGACCTTTTCCGTGCTGTTCATCGGCGGCCAGCGCGAGCTCTACGGCCAGCGCCATTACGAGATACCGGGCAACGTCGTGCACATCGAAGAGGTATTCATCGAGGATGCCTGGCAATTTGCGCCGCGCACCGAACAGGAAGCCTCCGAGGGCTCCACGCGTGACCTGCAGAACATGTACCGCTACTTCCACCATCCGCAAAAGCCCGATCAGATAACCGGCGATGCGGTGCTTGGCTCCCTGGCCAGCGGCCAGTTGACCATGCAGGATGTGTTGCGCAGCAGGGCCAGTTGGGAAGCGATTACCGACGGCTATCTCAACCACTGCAGCGACCCCTCGTTCATCAACTATTTCTGGACCATGCGCACCATGCAGTCGCCCATGGTGATGATTGCCGAAGCCGCAGCGCGCATGCCCAGAGCCCGCCTGCTGCACGCCATCTCGACCGGTTATGCCGGCCTGGCCGGGTGTATTCTCAAGCGACGCTGGCAGTGCAAGTTCATTCTCAGCGAGCATGGTATCTATACCAAGGAACGCAAGATCGACCTGGCCCAGGCCAGCTGGATCGCCGAGAACGCGGACGAAGCACTCAACAGCAGCCTGGATCCCAGCTCCGGCTACATCCGCTCCATGTGGATCCGCTTCTTTGAGCGCATCGGTCTGATGGTCTATCGCAACGCCGATCCGATCATCGCCCTGTATGACGGTAACCGGCAGCGGCAGATTCTGGATGGTGCCGACGCGGATCGCACACGGGTGATCCCCAATGGGATCGACCTTGAACGCTGGAATCCCGTCCGTGAAAACCGCGCTGCGGGCATCGCCCCGGTGGTCGGGCTGATTGGCAGGGTAGTGCCGATCAAGGACGTGAAGACCTTTATTCGTGCCATGCGCACCATCGTCACTCAACTGCCCGAGACCGAAGGCTGGATCATCGGGCCCGAGGACGAGGACGCCGAATACGCCGCCGAGTGTCACAGCCTGGTCAGCAGTATGGGGCTGGAGAAGAATGTCCGGTTCCTCGGCTTCCAGAAGGCCGAGGAAATCATGCCGAAGATCGGTGTGATGGTATTGACCTCGATCAGCGAGGCGCAGCCACTGGTCATCCTGGAAGCCTGGTGCGCGGGGACGCCGGTCGTCAGCAGCGATGTAGGCTCCTGTCGCGAGTTGATCGAAGGCGGAACCGCCGAAGATCGTGACCTGGGGCAGGCCGGTGAGGTCGTGGCCATCGCCGATCCGCAGGCAACAGCCAATGCCGTGCTGGGGCTGTTGCGCAATCCGCAGCGCTGGCAGGCCGCCCAGGCCGCCGGGATCGCCCGGGCCAACCGTTACTATGGTGAAGCGTTGATGCTCGAGCGTTATCGCAAGCTTTACAGTTCTTCAATGGGGACCCTCTAATGGCAGGAATCGGTTTCGAACTGCGCAAGATTCTGGCGCGAGATTCCTACTCGTCGACGTTGCGGGCCTACGTTTACGCCGGTCTGCTCAGCGCCGGCCCCTGGGTCCTGTCGATCATCAGTGTGATGCTGATCGGCATCATGAGTATCGGCGTGGT
>JAESUC010000017.1 GCA_016763285.1 Pseudomonas sp. | reverse complement strand
GACCGGAATGTCCCGCTCGGCCAGCTCCAGGGAGTAGGCATGCTCCTCCAGGATCGCTTCGTCACTCCAGCGGTCCGGCCGGTAGAACTTGGCAATCAGCGGTTGCGCACCCTCGATACCGATCTGGAATACGCGGTTCTCGTAGCTGTTCAGGGTAAGGGTTCGCGCATCGCTCAGGTAGCCCAGCGATTCCACTGCATCGAGCACGGTATCGGGGGTGAGCAGGGCGAACGGGTGTTGCGAGTCCATGGGAGGCAGCCGGCAAGAGTAGGTAGCTATGGTGGCGCTTATGCTCTAAAGCTTCAAGCGGCAAGCGGCAAGTGGCGAGCTTGGGAGACGGGTCCCCGTTTTGCGGTTCAGGGTGTTCGGGCGATGCACCAGATGCTTACGCTGGCGGCGCCTGCCTCGATCAGGATACGGCTGGCGGCGTCAGCGGTTGCGCCGGTGGTGACTACGTCGTCTACCAGGGCCAGATGCAGGCCGGTCACGTCGACTGCGGGCGAGCAGCAGAATGCATCAGCCAGATTGCGCTTGCGCTCGCTGGCGGTCAGCCCCTGCTGGGGCGGGGTGTGGCGCACGCGCTTGAGCGTATGCCGGCATAGCGGAAGATTGAGCCGGGCGGCGATGGGGCGGGCCAGCTCCAGCGCCTGGTTGAAGCCGCGCCGGGCCTGGCGCGACGGATGCAGTGGCATGGGCAGGATGCGGTCCGGCAGGCGCTGGTTGTGTTCGCTGTAGTGAAACTGGACTGCCTCTGCCAGCAGGTAGGCCAGGGCTCTGCCATAAATCAGTTGATCGTGATATTTGAAGGCGGGTACCAGGCTGTCTACCGGAAAGCGATAGAGCAGCGGGCAGACCACCTGGGTATAGGCGGGTGGATGCTGCTGGCACTGACCACACTGCTGATCCTCGGCTGGCAGGGGCAGGGCGCAACGCCGGCACTGGCTGCCCAGCCAGGGGAGATCGGCATGACAGGCATCGCACATACCCGGGCGGGTCTGGGAGCCGTGGCCAAGGCACAGCAGGCATCGGCCGGGCTGTTCAATATTTAACCACTTGTAAACCGGGTGCGCGCTCAATGGTTGACAGCCTCCTTGCCGCCGTTATCATGCGTTGCATAGCTTCAACTAACGACCTTTTCCGTGCAACCGCCAGGATCGAATTCATGACTGCTTCTGTGACACGCCACAACTGGACTCCGGCAGACGTGCTGGCCCTGTTTCGCCAGCCTTTCAACGACCTGCTGTTCCAGGCCCAGACCGTCCATCGGCAGCATTTCGACGCCAATCGGGTGCAGGTTTCCACGCTGCTTTCGATCAAGACCGGTTCATGCCCGGAGGACTGCAAGTATTGTCCGCAGTCGGGTCACTACAACACCGGTCTGGAAAAGGAAAAGTTGCTGGAAGTGCAGAAGGTGCTGGACGAGGCCGCCGCAGCCAAGGCGATCGGTGCCACCCGTTTCTGCATGGGCGCGGCCTGGAAGCACCCCTCCGAGAAGGACATGCCCTACGTCCTGGAGATGGTCAAGGGCGTGCGCAAGCTCGGTCTGGAAACCTGCATGACCCTTGGCAAGCTGACCAAGGAGCAGACCGCGGCGCTGGCCGATGCGGGCCTGGACTACTACAACCACAACCTTGATACCTCGCCGGAGTTTTACGGCAATATCATTACGACCCGTACCTTCGGTGACCGGCTCGAGACCCTGTCCTACGTCCGCGACGCGGGCATGAAGATCTGCTCCGGCGGTATTCTCGGTATGGGCGAGTCGATAGAGGACCGCGCTGGCCTGCTGATCCAGCTGGCAAACCTGCCCGAGCACCCCGAGAGCGTGCCGATCAACATGCTGGTCAAGGTCAAGGGCACACCGCTGGAGAACGAAGAGGACGTCGATCCCTTCGACTTCATTCGCACCCTGGCGGTCGCGCGGATCATGATGCCGAAATCCCACGTACGCCTGTCCGCTGGCCGCGAACAGATGAACGAGCAGACCCAGGCCCTGGCCTTCTTCGCCGGCGCCAACTCGATCTTCTACGGCGACCGCCTGTTGACCACATCGAATCCGCAGGCCGAGAAGGACATGCGCCTGTTCGATCGTCTGGGCATCAAGCCCGAAGAGCGTCAGGAGCACGATGATGAAGTGCACCAGGCAGCCATCGAGCAGGCGCTGGTCGAGCAGCGCGACAGTGCGATGTTCGTTAACGCGGCGGGCTGATCCAGGAAAGCTGGAAGCTAGAAGCTAGAAGCTAGAAGCCAAATGCGAAACGCCGTGCAAAGGTTTTTGCTTCCAGCTTCCAGCTTCCAGCTTCCAGCTTCCAGCCCCCAGCTCAAGTGCTCGTCCCAGAGCAGGCCCATTAACCTCCCCGTCGAGACCTGATCGTGCCGTTCGACTTACCGTCCCGTCTTGCCGAGCGCCGTGCGGCTCACCTGTATCGTCAGCGACCGCTGCTCGAGTCGCCGCAGGGCGTTCGGGTGACGGTCGATGGGCAGCCGCTACTGGCGTTCTGCAGTAATGATTATCTCGGGCTGGCCAACCACCCGCAGGTGATAGAAGCCTTTGCACAGGGTGCGCGCCAATGGGGTGTGGGTGGCGGCGCATCGCATCTGGTAGTCGGCCACAGTCAGGCGCATCATCAGCTTGAAGAAGCCCTTGCCGAGTTCACAGGGCGCCCCCGCGCGCTGCTCATGTCCAGTGGTTACATGGCCAATATCGGCGCCGTGACGGCGCTGGTCGGCAAAGGGGACACGGTGCTGCAGGACCGGCTCAATCATGCCTCCCTGCTGGATGCGGGCCTGCTCAGTGGCGCGCGCTTTTCCCGCTACCTGCACAACGATCCCGCCAGCCTGGCCTCGCGCCTGGCCAAAGCGACGGGCAATACCCTGGTGGTAACCGACGGGGTATTCAGCATGGACGGCGATCTGGCCGATCTGCCGGCACTATGTGCGGCAGCGCGTGAGCAGGATGCCTGGGTCATGGTCGATGATGCGCATGGCTTTGGCTGTCTGGGCAAGAACGGCGGCGGGATCGTCGAGCATTTCGGCCTGGGGGTAGAGGAGGTACCGGTGCTGATCGGTACCCTGGGCAAGGGTTTCGGTACGGCGGGCGCATTTATTGCCGGCAGTGAAGCGCTGATCGAAACCCTGATCCAGTTTGCCCGTCCCTACATCTATACCACCAGTCAGCCGCCGGCAGTGGCCTGCGCCACGCTGGTCAGCCTGCAGCTGATACGCGACGAGCATTGGCGGCGAGACCATTTGCAGAAGCTGATTGCGCTGTTCCGCGCGGGTGTCCAGGAGCTGGGGCTGGAGCTGATGGACAGTCCGAGTCCGATCCAGCCGATCGTGGTCGGCAGCAGCGCCCGCGCACTGGCCCTTTCCGCAGCATTGCGCGAGCAGGGCATCCTGGTCACGGCCATCCGTCCGCCGACGGTCCCGCAGGGCACTGCCCGGCTACGCGTGACCCTCAGCGCTGAGCACAGCGAAGACGATGTAGCGCAGCTGGTTACTGCCCTGTCGCGGGCGATCACCCGCCTGCCGGAGCCTGCCGATGCCTGAGATCAGTCTGCTGCCCGGCTGGGCTATGGCCCCGGAAACCATGCAACCGCTGCGCGCGGCGTTGCTCGAACGCCTGCCTGGCTATCAGGTCAATTGCCACGCCCTGCCGTCCCTGCAGCTTTCCAGCATGGAGCCGGATCTGGCGGCACTGGCCGAGACGCTGCCGCCGGGCGTGCTGGTCGGATGGTCGCTTGGCGGCATGCTGGCGCTGCAGTTGCAGCGTCGTTACCCGGAGCGCTTCAGCGCTGTGGTCACTATCGCCAGCAACGCCTGCTTTGTGGCCCGGCCTGACTGGCAGGCAGCCATGCCTTCGGAGACATTCAAACAGTTCTACGCCGATATGCGCAGCGATCCGGCCAAGACTCTCAAGCGTTTTGCGCTGCTGGTGACCCAGGGTAGTGCGCAGCGCCGCGAGCTGGGCAAGGTGCTCAAGTGGGACCAGGCCGATCCGCAGCAACGGTTGCATGGCCTGGCGCTGCTGGGGGTGCTGGACAATCGGGCTTCGCTGGCGCGGGGCACTGCGCCTGCCATGCATTGTCTGGCCGGCAAGGATGCTCTGGTTCCTGCGGCGACGGCCGAGGCCCTGAGCCAGCTCATCGGTCCGGCTAACGCCCCTGCCAGGGTGGCGGTGCACCCTGACGCCAGCCATGCGCTCCCGCTCGAACAGCCGCTCTGGCTGGCAGGGCAGATTGCCGATTTTCTGGAGACCCTGGATGTCTGAGGCGACGATCGACAAGCAGCGGGTGGCCGAATCCTTCAGTCGCGCCGCCACCACCTATGATCAGGCCGCTGCCTTTCAACGCAGCGCCGGGAACAACCTGCTGGCCCGCGTGCCGGCATCCCTGCACGCCTCGGATATAGTCGACCTGGGTGCTGGCACCGGTTACTTCACCCGCGCGCTCTCGCAGCGTTTCTCGCATCCGGTGGCAGCACTAGATCTTGCCGAAGGCATGCTGCGTTTCGCGCGTCAGTGTGCCGGGCCCGAGCATCAGTGGCTGCACGAACATCCCCGCTGGGTGGTAGCCGATGCCGAGGCATTGCCCCTGCGTGCGGCGTCACAGGATCTGATTTTCTCCAGTCTGGCGCTGCAGTGGTGCCCCGATCTGGGCAGTGCCCTGCGCGAGGCACGGCAAGCGCTCAGGCCGGGCGGCTGCCTGGCTTTCAATACCCTGATCGAGGGGACGCTCTTTGAACTGCAGCACGCCTGGCAGGACGTGGACGGCTTTGTGCACGTCAACCGGTTCATGCCGGCGGACGAGCTGCAGGCCGTGCTCGCAGGGTCGGGCTTCCATGACTGGCGCTGCGACGTGGAAACCCATGTGCTGCGCTATGCACAGCTGAGCGAGCTGACCCGCGAGCTCAAGGCACTGGGCGCCCACAATATCAATCAGGGCCGGCCCGGCGGGCTCACAGGTCGCGCCCGGTTACGCGCTCTGACCCAGGCCTATGAAGCGTTTCGCCAACCCGAGGGACTGCCTGCGACCTATCAGGTGGCCCAGATTCTCATGTTCAAGGAGTCATGACATGCTCAAGCGCTACTTTGTGACCGGCACTGATACTGAAATCGGCAAGACAACGATTGCCTCGGGCCTGCTCTGCGCAGCCCGGCGCTCGGGGATCACCACGGCTGCGGCCAAGCCGGTAGCGGCCGGCTGTGAACGCACGGCTGAAGGCCTGCGCAACGAGGACGCCCTGGCGCTGCAGGCCCAGTGCAGCCCGGCGCTGGCCTATGAGCTGATCAACCCGGTGGCGCTGGAAGCGGCCATCGCGCCGCATATTGCTGCCAGCGAAGAGGGCGCAGAGCTGAGCGTCAGTCTGCTGGCCGACGGCTGCCAGCGGGTGTTCGCGTCCGGTGCCGATTTCACCCTGGTGGAAGGCGCGGGCGGATGGCGCGTGCCGCTCAATCCGCAACAGACTCTGGCGGACCTTGCGCGGGAGCTGCAGGTGCCGGTGGTCATGGTGGTGGGTATGCGTCTGGGTTGCATCAACCATGCGATCCTGACCGCCGAGGCGATTGCCGCAGACGGTCTGGAACTGGCCGGCTGGGTGGCCAATCTGGTCGACCCCGAGATGAGCCGCCCCGAGGAAAATCTGGCCACGCTCAAGCAACTGATCAAGGCGCCCTACCTGGGCTTCGTACCCTGGCTGGAAGACGCTACCGCCGAGCGGGTCGCGGATTGTCTGGATATTACACCGCTGGTCTGAAAAACCTGGCGCTGCGTTCCCGGCATGATGGCTTTGTGCTTCAATGCCAGTAACGACTTTCTGGAGGTAGTGCCCATGGCCACCCTTGATCTGATGTCCGCCGGTATGAACAGTGTCCGTCAGGGCCAGTATCGCGCGTCGAACGCTGCCGCGGAAATAGCGCGCGTGGGCGTTCAGGTCGACCCGGCCGCAGCCCAGGCAGTGCCTCTGCAGCCCGCCTCCGACAAGCCGGCAGCCACTACTGCAGTGGATAGCAATCGCCCGGTCAACCTGGTCGACAGCCTGGTCGAAATGCAGCAGGGGCGTCGTGAGGTCGAGGCTGGCGCCTCGGTAATCGACACGGCTTCCGAAGTTCTGGGTACACTTCTGGACGTGACGGCCTGAGCCAATCAGGCCTTCGGCTCGCCCGTGAGTAGCATCGGTTCGTTCATCCCGTCCTCTTCCTATCTCTCTCCCACCAGTCGAGCGGAGCCCACGCGCCCGGTTGCTGCCGGTTCGGCCGCGTCCGATACAGCCGTTGGTCAGCCGTCCACCGTGGCCGGGCTGGAGAAAGCGGGCAGTGCGCCCATCGTGCCGGTGGCCGGGTCGACCGAAGGGGAGGGGGTGGGTGCTGACCCCCGTGAAGCTGCCGCACGCCAGGAGTTGGCCGGCAAGGAATCGCAGCTCGAGCTGGTGGAGCAGGCAGAGATACGCCAGCTGGCCGCCAGGGATCGCGAGGTGCGAGCCCACGAACAGGCGCATATGGCTGTGGGTGGCCAGTATGCCGGTGGCGTCAGCTACGATTACAGTCGTGGCCCTGATGGCCGGCTGTATGCCACAGGCGGATCCGTTTCGATTGATATTTCACCGGTCTCCGGCGATCCCGCGGCCACCATAACCAAGATGCAGCAGGTACAGCGCGCCGCCCTGGCGCCTGCTGAACCTTCCGGTCAGGATCGGGCGGTTGCCGCCCAGGCGTCGCAATTGATTGCCCAGGCCCGAGCTGAAATCGCTTCGACCAGCGGCCCCGAAAGCGCCTCTTCTGCATCCCGTGATTCCAGCGGTCAAGGCTCGGAGGAGTCAGCCGAAGCTGTGAGCCGGGCGGAGCCGGTCCCCGTCGCCACCGGCGTCCGCGAACTCGCCACCTATCGTCAGATAGATGCGCCTGTCTCGTCCGCATCGGCAGGTTTTCGCGCCAGCGCCTGAACCTTCCGGACTACAGTCCCCTGCGTTTTCCCCTCGATAGGCCGCTGCCTGCACCAGGCTTTGCGCCTCCCCCTGGTTACAAAAAAATCATGCCACTGGCGTTCATTGATGCTTGACATCGCTCTGGCCTAAACGTATGTTTCAAACGTCTGTTTGAATCCGCTGCCAGCGCAGCATTTAATCTGCAGCCATCCGCTGCTCTTGCATCCCGTTTCAACCGTTGAGGTCAAGTACCATGCCAGATTACAAGGCTCCCCTGCGTGACATCCGCTTCGTCCGTGACGAGCTCCTCGGATATGAAGAACACTACAAGAGCCTGCCCGGCTGCGAAGACGCTACCCCGGACATGGTCAATGCCATCCTTGAGGAAGGCGCAAAGTTCTGTGAACAGGTCATTGCCCCGCTGAACCGCGTTGGTGATACCGAAGGCTGTACCTGGAGCCCCGAAGGTGTGAAGACGCCCACCGGTTTCAAGGAAGCCTATGCCCAGTACGTTGAAGGCGGCTGGCCGAGCCTGGCCCATGACGTCGATCACGGCGGTCAGGGTCTGCCCGAGTCGCTGGGTCTGGCAGTGAGCGAGATGGTTGGCCAGGCCAACTGGTCCTGGGGCATGTACCCGGGCCTGTCCCACGGCTGCATGAACACCATTGCTACCCACGGTACCGATGACCACAAGCACACCTACCTGACCAAGCTGGTCTCCGGTCAGTGGACCGGCACCATGTGTCTGACCGAGCCGCATTGCGGTACCGATCTGGGCATGCTGCGTACCAAGGCAGAGCCGCAGGCCGATGGCAGCTACAAGCTCAATGGCACCAAGATTTTCATCTCCTCCGGTGAGCACGACATGGCCGAGAACATCGTCCATATCGTTCTGGCACGCCTGCCCGATGCACCGGCTGGCACCAAGGGTATCTCGCTGTTCATCGTGCCCAAGTTCCTGCCCGACGCCAACGGCGAGAAGGGTGAGCGCAATGGCGTGAACTGCGGTTCGCTCGAGCACAAGATGGGCATCCACGGTAACGCTACCTGCGTGATGAACTTCGACGGCGCTACCGGCTTCCTGATCGGGCCGCCGAACAAGGGTCTGAACGCGATGTTTACCTTCATGAACACCGCCCGTCTGGGTACTGCGCTGCAGGGCCTGGCCCACGCCGAAGTCGGCTTCCAGGGCGGCATCAAGTACGCCCGCGAGCGTCTGCAGATGCGTGCACTGACCGGTCCCAAGGCGCCGGAGAAAGCGGCTGACCCGATCATCGTGCACCCTGATGTACGTCGCATGCTGCTGACCATGAAGGCGTTTGCCGAAGGCAACCGTGCGATGGTGTACTTCACTGCCAAGCAGGTTGATATCGTCAAGAACAGCCAGGACGAAGAGCAGAAGAAGCAGGCCGATGCATTGCTGGCGTTCCTGACTCCCATCGCCAAGGCGTTCATGACCGAGGTCGGTTTTGAAGCGGCCAACCACGGTGTACAGATCTACGGTGGCCATGGCTTTATCGCCGAGTGGGGCATGGAGCAGAACGTGCGTGACGCCCGTATCTCCATGCTGTACGAAGGCACCACCGGCATCCAGGCGCTGGATCTGCTGGGCCGCAAGGTCCTGATGACCCAGGGCGAGGCGCTCAAGTGCTTCACCAAGATCGTCCACAAGTTCTGCCAGACCGAAGAAGGCAACGAAGCCATCTCCGAGTTCGTTGCGCCGCTGAATGCGCTGAACAAGGAGTGGGGCGAGTTGACCATGAAGATCGGCATGGCAGCGATGAAGGATCGTGAGATGGTCGGTGCAGCATCGGTCGACTACTGCATGTACTCCGGCTACGCCTGCTTGGCCTACTTCTGGGCTGACATGGCCCGTGTGGCCGCAGCCAAGCTGGCCGAGGGTACCTCGGATGAGGCCTTCTACCAGGCCAAGCTGCAGACCGCGCGTTTCTACTTCAAGCGCATCCTGCCGCGTACCCGCATGCACGTGGATGCAATGCTGTCAGGCGCTGACAACCTGATGGACATGGCTGAAGAGAACTTCGCACTGGGCTATTGATCGACCCGGTGGTGAAACGAGGGCCGCTCCCGCGAGGGGGCGGCCTTTTTTGTTGGCCGCCTGGCAGGCTGCGGTGTGATGCATAATCAGGTCATCGCGCCAGGCGCAGCCCGGCAAACTGCCAGCGGGTTGCCGGTGGGAAAAAGTTGCGATAGCTGGTCCGTGCGTGGCCCGGCGGGGTCGCCAGGGAACTGCCGCGCAATACCATCTGGTTGATCATGAATTTGCCGTTGTATTCACCGACGGCGCCAGCGGCAGGCTTGTAGCCGGGGTAGGGCAGG
>JAESUC010000154.1 GCA_016763285.1 Pseudomonas sp. | reverse complement strand
AGGCAGGCAGAATCAGGTGCGCCAACGCCAGCGGGCGAGCGCCTTGATCACTCTCATCAGTTTGCGGTTGCTGACAAACACGGCTGATCCGTCTCGAAAGGGCTTCAAACAAGGCTGAAAGACTATATGAGCGCGTCAAGTGAATCAACCAGCAAATCCGGGTTTTGCGCGGCTATGGGCTCGCCATGGTTGTAGCCATAGCTGACCGCAACCACCTTCATGCCAGCGGCTCGGGCAGCCAGCACATCATTGCGCGAATCACCGACGAACAGGGTCTCTTCCACCTTGCGGCCCGCTTGCTGCATGATCCAGTTCAGCGCGATCGGATCGGGTTTCTGCGCCGGCAGCGTATCGCCGCCCACCAGCCAGGAAAAGTAGCCACCCAGGCCCTTCTCCTGCAGTAACGGCGCCACAAAGCGTTCCGGCTTGTTGGTCGCCACGGCCATGGCCACACCCTGCCCCTGCAACCAGTCCAGAAGCGCCTGCACGCCGGGATAGACAGCGGTCAATCGATGTTCACCGGCGTAGGCGTGCAGGAAGTCCTGATGGGCGCGATCCGCTTCGGCATTGTCTACTGCCGAGTGGTCCAGGGAGCCGGCGAGCGCCCGGCGCACCAGCACATGAGAGCCATTGCCCACCCAGTCTTTTACCCGCTCGACACCCGCTGGCTCGCGTCCGCGACGCGCAAGCATCTGATCGACCGCCGCAGCCAAGTCCGGCACCGAATCCAGCAGTGTCCCGTCCAGATCGAAGATCACCAGTTGCGGCAGCAGGCCCTCATAAAGAGTGTGCAGCAGTCCCATGCTCAGCGCTTGACCTGGGCCAGCTCGGCGCGCATCTGGTCGATCACGGCCTTGTAATCGGGCTGATTGAAAATCGCCGAACCGGCAACAAAGGTGTCCGCACCGGCCTGGGCGACTTCGCGGATATTCTTGACGTTGACGCCGCCGTCGACCTCAAGGCGAATGTCGCGGCCGCTGGCATCGATCAGTGCGCGAGCCTCGCGCAGCTTGTCGATCGTGCCCGGAATGAACTTCTGACCACCAAACCCCGGGTTGACGCTCATCAGCAGGACCATGTCGACCTTGCCCACCACGTATTTCAGACTATCCAGAGGGGTCGCAGGATTGAATACCAGGCCGGCCTTGGCGCCCCCTTCACGGATCAGTTGCAGGGAACGGTCGATATGCTCGCTGGCTTCCGGGTGAAAGGTAATGAACGAGGCACCCGCCTCGATGAAATCCCCGATAATGCGGTCCACCGGCTTGACCATCAGATGCACATCGATCGGCGCGGTAATACCGTACTTGCGTAGCGCGGTGCAGACCATGGGCCCGATCGTCAGGTTGGGCACGTAGTGATTATCCATCACGTCGAAATGGACAATATCGGCTCCCGCGGCCAGAACCTTGTCGACCTCCTCACCCAGGCGGGCAAAGTCGGCAGAGAGAATCGAAGGGGCAATCGCATAATCAGGCATGACGGACCTCGGCGTTAAAACGGATGGCATAGTCTACCCCAGCAAGCCATTGCTGCGCTGTTATACTCCGGCAATCCCGTCCACCGCCGCCAGGATTCTGCCCATGCGCCGCCCGATATGGCTAACCAGTCTGCTGCTTGCGCTGACCGTGCAGACATCAGGTCTGTCCGCTCAGACTGCCGATACAACAGACGAGAACACGCCGGAACAGGCGCAGACAGAAGCGCAGACAGAAGCGCAGACAGAAGTGCCCACAGCGTCCGTCCCGACCCGTGCCGAGCGTCAGGAGGACGCCCTGCGTCGCCAGTTACCCACGGAGCAACTGCGCCAACTGGAAGTGGGGGATGACGCCTTCCTGGGGCTGTTTCTGCCGGCGGCCCAGCCGAACCCGCTCGGAGGCATCCTGCTGATTGCCGATCGCGACGAGCATGCCGACTGGCCAGAACTGATCGGCCCGGCGCGGCGCCAGCTCAGCGAGCAGGGCTGGCACACCCTGGCCATCAGTCTGCCGGACGACCCCGCAAGCAACCTGTTTCTCGAGGAGGCCGCGCGAGCCGAGGCAGTGGCCGCCACAAGCGAGCGCATCGACAAGCGAATCAACGCCGCCGCCCAGGCCCTGAATGCCGAGGGCGCAACCACGCTGGTTCTGCTGGGGCGCGGGGAAGGGGCCTACTGGGCGCTGCACGCGACCGGAGCCCAGGCCAGCCCGCGGGTCGAGGCAGCCGCGCTGATGTTGTACCAGACCCGCGCGCCAGCAGCGGCCCAGAATGGCGAAGCCGAGACAGCAGCCTGGTTGTCACAATGGAGCAAACCCGCCTACGAGGTATTCGCCGCTACACAGCAGGGCAGTCAGGAGCTGGCCCGACAGCGGAGCCTGGGTGCCCAGCGCCACGGCCGCGATCTGTATGCCCAGCTGGTATTGTCCAAACCGGACCCTTCGCCACTGGGCCAGAGCGTATTGATCAAGCGCCTGCAGGGCTGGCTGGAAAAACACCTGCCGCCCCAGCAGCCCTAGCAGCCCGTCGGACTTAGCTCTGTTCTGCTGCGGAAAAGCCGGATTTGGTCATTTCTCAGCCCTGAAAACTGCCTCAAACCGGACTTTTCCTCGCTACGAACGCCTAAGTCCGACAGGCTGCTAGCGGAACCCGCGATACCGCCGCAGCCGCTCGTAGGCTTCCTGGATACGGTGGATACGCTCCCCGGCACCATCAAGCGCCCTGTCGCCATCATCGCCGCGGGCGATCAACTTGTCGGGGTGATGACGACTCAGTTGCCGCCGATAGGCGCGCTTTATTTCCTCCGGCGCAGCGTCCAGATCCACCTCCAGCAAGCGCGCGGCGGCACGCAGGCTGTCGCGACTGGTCACCGGCGTCTGCGCCTTTTTATGACTGCTGCGCTCGCGTTGCTGGCGCTGATGGCGCTGGTGCATGCGTGACTGCTCCGCATTCCCCATCCCGCCCTTGCCGGCCCACTGATCCAGCAGGGCCCGTTCCCGTGCGCCAAGGGTGCCGTCTGCCAGGGCCATGCGCCAACAGCAATCGAGCAATTCGGCGCTGCGCTGGGGCTCGCGACGCAGCAGTCTGCGGACCATGCTGCCGAGCCGGTCACCGGCTTCCTTGCCCTCGTTGAACCAGCGCATCGCCTGCAGTCGGCCCGCCTCGTCCAGGCGATACTGCTGCATCAGATCCCGGGCAAGCTGCAGATGCTCGGGTATCACCCGCCCTTCCGCCTTGGCCACCCGGCCGAGACAGAGAAAGAGCACCTGTTCGAACCGCACCGGCTCGACACCGAAGGTCTGACGCAACCGCGCCGGCAGCTCGGACCAGTGCCTGATACGCCAGTGACGGTCCAGCGCGTGCCCCAATACCGCGCCGAGGATGGCTCCAGGCAGGTCACCAATCCAGGCGCCGAGGATCGCTCCCAGCAGGGTTACAAGCCAGAGCATCCCGGTCAGCCTCCCCTGGCCAGGCGCTCTGCCTCGGCCAGACGTTCAGGCGTACCCACATCCAGCCAGTGGCCGGCAAAATGCTCACCCGTGACCAGCCCCCGGTCCGCCGCGGCGCGCAGCAGCGGCGCCAGGGCGAAAGCTCCTGCGGAAAGGCCGGCGAAGAGCTCGGGACTGATTACCGCGATCCCCGAGTAGGTCAGCGCCCGGGTGGCATCATGTTCCTGCGGGTTGGTCACGCGCCCGCCCTGCAGCGCAAAGTCTCCCGTGCTCTTGTGCGCCGGATTGTCCACCAGCACCAGATGAGCCAGCTGCCCGGCGGGCAGGGTCAGACCGCCAAAGCTGTAGTTGGTCCAGATATCGCCATTGACCAGCACAAAGGGACGATCGCCCAATAACGGTAGCGCGCGCTGGATGCCTCCGCCGGTTTCCAGCGGCTCACCTTCGGCCGACCAGATGATCTGCACGCCAAGCGCGCCACCATCGCCCAACGCCGCCACCAGCTGATCGCCCAGCCAGGCATGGTTGATCACCAGCTCGGTCAGCCCTGCGCGCGCCAGCGCCTGCACATGCCAGTGGATCAGCGGCTTGCCTGCTACCGGAATCAGCGGCTTGGGCGTGTGCAGCGTCAGTGGACGCATGCGCTCGCCCTTGCCCGCAGCCAGGATCATCGCCTTCACGGGCGCATCTCCAGGCTCTCGAGCAGCCGCCGCAACGGCGCCAGCCGAGCATCACGCTCACAGGCTTCATGCAGATAGCTAATGAACCGCGGCGCGTCCGCCAGGTAATGCGGCTTGCCATCGCGGTGGCAGATGCGGGCAAAGATGCCCAGCACCTTGAGGTGACGTTGCACACCCATCAGCCGCGACTGATCCATAAAGGTGTCGCAGGCATCCGGTACGGCCACGCCCGCGTCCCAGGCCCGCTGCCAGTAAGTACGCAACCAGGCTTCACGGCGCGGCAGCGGCAGGCAGAAAAAGGCATCGGCGAACAGTGAGGTAACGTCATAACTGACCGGTCCGTAGAGCGCATCCTGAAAATCCAGCACCCCCGGCTCCCCCGGTGCGGTCATCAGGTTGCGCGGCATGTAGTCGCGGTGCACGAAGACCCGGTTCTCGGCCAGGATGCTGTCGAGCAGCAGGTTGCACAGGGCTTCCCATTCCGCCTGCTCACCGGCGGACAGCTCGCGCCCCTTCTCACGTGTGACATACCAGTCGGGAAACAGTTGCAGTTCGCGCCGCAGAACAGCCTCGTCATACTCGGGCAACACGCCGGGACGACTGCTCAGCTGCCAGCGCACCAGCGTGTCTACCGCGGCGTCATACAGACGCTCGAGCTCGGCCTCATCGACACCCGCCTCGATGGTTTGCAGGTAGGTGCGCGCCCCCATGTCCTCGAGCAGCAGAAACCCCTGATCAAGGTCACTGGCATAGATGGTCGGTGTCCGCACACCGGCCTCGGCCAGCAGACCGGCCACCTGCACAAACGGGCGGGAATCCTCCTGAACCGGCGGCGCATCCATCACGACCAGACTGCGCTGGCCGTCCTGCCAGCGAAAATAGCGGCGAAAACTGGCATCCGCACTCGCCGGCTCCAGCCGACCCTCGCCCGGCTCACCCCAGCCCTGCAGCTGGTATGCCTGGCTCAATACCGCGGGCAACCAGGCCTCGAGCAACACCCTTCTTGAATCCATCATTTGATCCTGTACCGACCGACGCTGGCTCTGGCGTCATACAATGCTTTATTATCCCTCATCTTGCTGGATACACGCAGCATGCATATTGCATTCACCACGCACAAGCTGTCGCGCGCTACAACCGACTGGAAGCCTGGATAACTACAACATGGCCAACCGAACTCCCCCGTTTCGTCCCGCTTTT
>JAESUC010000153.1 GCA_016763285.1 Pseudomonas sp. | reverse complement strand
TCCGCGTCTGCCAGGTGTGCGAGCTGATGCTGCAAACCCTCTGGCACTTGGATAGGCGTTCGGAGTTGGGCTACTGTCCTGTGGGAGCTGCAGCTTGAAAGCGCTAGTCCGGAAACGCCAAGTACTCCCAACGCTGCGGCCAAGCTGCTCAAGCGAGCAAGAAACAGGCGTCTATTCATCTTCGGCCCGCCACAGCACGGCAGACAAGTGATCACCCAGCCTGAGCGCCAAAGCGACTATGGTGAATGTCGGATTCGCTGCTCCACCTGCGGGGAATACCGAAGACCCAGCGACGAAGAGGTTCGCTGTTGTGTGCACCTTGCAGTTGCCGTCGACCACGGATTCTGATTCGGATGTTCCCATACGTGTAGTGCCCATCAGGTGGCCGCCGCCGTTGATGTGCAGCTCCGAAGGCAAGCTGGCTGGTCTGCCCAGTCCCGACGTCAGAAGCTGCTCGGAAAAGACCTGCCAGGAGTGGCGAGCAAGACGGTCATAGTTGTGGTGAAAATGAACATGTCCCCTGGCTTGTCCCAACCTGTCGGTTTCCTTGCCGAGGGTTATACGGTTGTCGGGATCTGGTGGCATCTCTGCTCTTATCGTCACATCGGTCAGAGCGAGCTGTCGGGTTTTGCCCAGCAGCGGCTTATGGTGGATCTCGTCGAGGTCGAAGGCGACACTGAAGGACAGGAGTCCTTGTTCCAAACAATACTCGGTGGACAACTGAAGAGCATGCACTACCTGTGAATGCTGGCTGAGAACCGGTTGAAGCTTTTCCTTGTCCAGATAAATCCTGGCGGCCCTGTAGAGATGCGGGTGATCCATCAGATTACGGCCCACCGGCGAATTGGTAGCTATTTCGGACAACTGCAGCAGGCGGGGATTGCCAAGTCCGCCGCAAGCCAACACGAAAAGATCGGCCTTGAGTCTGAGAGGTGGATAGCCCGGATCCATTGGATTGCGAAGCAAGACCCCGGTGATCGCCGTTCCTGCCTTCTCGAGTCGCACACAGGTCTGGTCGATTATCAGGTCAATCTGGGGGTGCTCGGCGATCCACGCCCTGTAGTCGACTCCGAATCTGACGCGGTTACTCAGATAAAAGGGCTTGTATACCAGACCCGGACAGCTGGCAATGGGGCTTTCCCGGTACAGGTATGCATCGGCTGAAACTCTCAGGATCTGGGCAGCTTCGGGGTAGTAGCGATCAATTTCTTCGTAATCTATGGGCCACTCACCCAGTTCGAAGGCGCGTCTTTCGAGCACCGCACACCAGCCGCCCCAGACTGAAGATGTCCCGCCAAAGGTTCTCTGAGAATGGAAGGCAAAGTAGTCCATGCCCAGGTCGGACGCGCCTGTCACTTCAGAGAGTCGCTGTGCGCTTGCAGAGGGGGCGAGCGAGCCACTTTCAATCACCGCAATCTTCGCAATTCCGTTGTATGCGAGGCGCATTGCGGTAGAGAGCCCTGCCGGGCCACTACCGATGATGATGACGTCGTATATGTCACTGGAAGGTCTTTGAGTGATCACATAACTGTCCGTTTTGAATGATCCGTCCAGATTACCTTCAGAGACCATTCGAGGGGAGCAACAGTCCGGGAGGTACCCTTGCTGACTGCCGAAGAAAGACCTGGCTCGATGTCTTCTATCGGGAGGCAGTCGCTTTAAATCGAATTATGTGGGCAGTTGCGATATTGCCTGCCTCGCTCGGTATATTTCAAGGCAAGCGACCAACACGACAACGCTTATTGTTGTATGAAAGCAGATAAAGATCTGGCACATTTTAGAATCTGTCATCAAAGAGAAGTCCGCCTTGCATACATGGAATGTACTGGCTGAAGACCCGCTGTTGTCGGTGATTGTCCCCGTGTTCAACGAGGCCCATCATATCGATGCCGTGCTGGAGCGCATATGCCGGGTTGCCGTGCATAAGGAGCTTATCGTTGTGGATGATGCCTCCAGTGATGGTAGCTGGGAACGCCTGGTTGCGTTGCAAAGGCATTATGAAGGGGCTTCTGATTGCAAGTGGCAGTTGATCAGACTGCCCTTCAACCGAGGGAAGGGTTTCGCGGTCAGAGTCGGCATCGCTGCAGCAGCAGGCAAGGTTGTGCTGATCCAGGATGGCGACATGGAATATGACCCTGCCGATTATCCCGCCCTGATCTCGCCGATCTTTGCTGGTAAGACGCGGGTGGTGTATGGAAACCGGTTTGGATGCGGTAGCAAGGCGTCCTACTGGTGGCACAGATATGGCAATGGCTTGCTCACTGTGACCGGCAACTGGTTGCTGGGAGGGCAACTGAGCGATCTGCATACGGGCTACAAGGTGTTCGATGCCGAGCTGTTGAGGTCTCTTTCTCTGAAAGAGGACAGGTTCGGCTTTGACTCTGAAATTACGGCAGCGTTATGTAAGCTCGGAGAAGTCATTCTTGAGGTGCCGGTCAGTTACTCACCCCGCAGCTATGCGCAGGGAAAAAAGATTGGTGCCCGGGGGCTTCTCGATACCCTGCGTGTCTACTGTCACTTCGGTATAAGGCGCCGCCTGCAGATGGTGTGGACGTAATGCGTCCGGGCTCCGGCCGAATTGCCTTGCTGGCAAAGCCTTCTGCTATGGCAGTCGGCGTTTTCATCTTCTCGATTGCTTTACATATCCTGCATATCGCCCAGGCCGGATGGGGCTCGGAGCTCCTTTCATCCTATCCCGTTTCCGACGCTTTCTATTATATGCAAGCTGCCTGGTACAGGGCCTTCATGGACCCTGGCGGCGGCTATATGGGCAGCTTTATCCCCTATTCCCCCTATGTGCGCCTGTTGACGGCGGGCTTCATCGTGCTCGGCCCTGGCAGTGCGACGCCCTTTGTGGTCAATGCGCTGTTGATGAGCGGGGCGGCGGTCTTTACTGCACTTATTACCTCGAGGCTGTTCGGCCCGGTAGGGGGTTGGCTCGCCGGCTGCGCCTTCGTGTCCAGTGCCTTGGTGATATTTTTTTCGGGCCTGACGGTAAAGACTAACGCAGAGCTTTTTTTTATTGCCGGTTCGAGCTACTGCTTTATTCGTTTCCTGGATGTTGCAGGGCTCTGGCGGCTGTTTCTGTCGCTCTTTCTTCTGGGACTGGCATCGATTGATCGCAACAATTACGTCGTCGTGTTGCTCCCCTACGCTGTTTTGGCGTGGAAGCATGGGTTCCCCGGTCAGGGCTGGGTCGCAAAGCTTCAGCGTATGCTCTTTGCAGGTCTATGCGCCCTGGCGTTGGTTGGAAGCCTTTCAGGATGGCAAGCGGATTCTGTTGAGCAGCCCTTTCTATCGCCTGTCGGTTTGAACTTCTATGTGGGTAACAGCCCGGAATCGCGAGGTACATATACGGTAGTGCCGGGGTTGAGAGACGATATTGAAGGTCATTTCCTGAAGAGCAAGGGACTGGTTGAAGGCTGGCTGGGGCGGCCGCTCAGTCGAGAGGAAGTCAGTCAGTTCTGGTTCAAACGGTCCTGGGATCACTACCGACAACATCCGCTGGAATATCTCGAGTTGCAAGGGAGAAAGGCTCTGCTGCTGGCTGCCGCTGAGTCCTACGGTTTGCCAGAGCAGCTCGCCGTAGGAAAGTCGCTGCGACCCTCCATGATTCTTGCTCCCATCAGTTATGCCCTGGTGCTGGCGCTGGCTCTGGCCACGCTGGTATGCACGAAGGCCTGGCGCGAAAAGCCTCAGGCCAGAATGCTGGTGTACGCATTGCTGGGCTATACGCTGAGCATTTGGATTTTCTTTATAGGGGAGCGCTACCGCCTACCAATCTTCATGCTCCTTTTGCCCTTCGCTGCGAATACGATAACGTGTCTTTGGCATATGCAAAGCTGGTCCGAACGGTTGCCGGTTTTGGTTGTTGCGCTTCTGGTTCTGTTGGGCTCCCATATGTCAGTGAAGGTGCTGGACACAGGCCCGGGGTGGGCGGAGCAGCCACGGGAGGTAGCGGCCTATGAGCGCGGGCAATTGGCCATGCTCAAGGGGTTTTATGATGCTCAACAGGCGGCGATATTGCATGATGA
>JAESUC010000152.1 GCA_016763285.1 Pseudomonas sp. | reverse complement strand
CTGCCGCCGGAAGCGCTGTTTGACTGGGACGCCATGAGCAGTGCGCTGGCCGCGCAACGGCCCTGGTGGACCCCCGGCGAGGCACACGGCTATGCGCCGGTGACCTATGCCTGGCTGATTGGCGAGCCACTGCGACGGGTCAGCAACACCCGCCCGGGCGCCTATATCCAGGAGCATATCTGCAAGCCACTGGGGATGGATTTCTTTGTCGGGGTGCCGGATGAGGCATTGCCGCGTATTGCCCACCTCTCGCGTCTGCGCAATCAGTTTGGCGACGCCTACGCCCGGGCGCTGTTTGCCTCGATGGGGCAACCTGAAGGGCTGGGCTTCAAGGCCTTCGGCAACCCATCCAGCATGATGGTGAGCAGCAATGAGCGGCAATGGCAGCAGGCTGAAATCCTGTCGGCCAACGGTACCGGAAATGCCCGTTCTCTGGCCCGTTTCTGGCAGCTCATGGCCCATGGCGGCACGCTGGACGGCGTGCGGTTGCTGGATGCCGACCTGGTCGACCAGATGCGCCGCGAACATGTCCAGGGCATGGATCGGACCCTGCTCGCACCCACCCGGTTCGGCCTGGGCGTCATGCTGGATCAGGGCTATGAGGGGGGCGGCTTCGGCATGGGCTCCCAAGCCTATGGACATCCGGGCGCCGGCGGCTGTCTGGGTTTCTGCGATCCGCAGGCCCAGGTCGGCTTTGGCTTCGTCACCAATGCCATGGGGCCCTACGTACTCATGGATCCGCGTGCACTGGAGCTCAGCCGCGCGGTGTATCAGTGCCTGCGGCGCAGTGATTGAAACAAGCCTTGTCCGGGATCAATGCGCACGGCATCGGCAGTGCTAGGATTGGCACTATCATTCAAGGGAGCCTTTTCAATGAAGTCCGATATTGCCGATCTGCGCCGCAATTACACCCGTGACGGGTTGCTCGAGGACAATGCGCCGAATGAGCCGCTGAGCTTGTTTGCCAGCTGGTTCGAACAGGCGGTGGAAATTGAATCCACGGAAGCCAACGCCATGATGCTGGCCAGCGTCGACGCGGACAACCAGCCGCATCTGCGCACCTTGCTGCTCAAGGGCGCGGACGAACGCGGCTTTGTCTTCTTTACCAATTACCAGAGTGCTAAGGGTCGGCAATTGCTCGAACGGCCCAAGGCAGCCATGACCTTCTGGTGGCACGATCTGGAGCGCCAGGTGCGGATCGAGGGGGAGGTGGAGCGCGTCAGCGACGAGGAATCGGACGCCTACTACCATAGCCGCCCTGTTGGCAGCCGGCTTGGCGCCTGGGCCTCGCCCCAGAGTGAAGTGATCGCCAGCAGACAGGTGCTGGAAGACAACCTTGCCCGCTTGCAGGCGCAATACGCTGATCAGGAGCCGCCGCGTCCGGAGCACTGGGGCGGCCTGCGACTCAAACCCCAGTTGATCGAGTTCTGGCAGGGCAGACCCAGCCGTCTGCATGACCGCCTCTGTTACCGCCTGGTTGATGGCCAGTGGCAGCGCGAGCGTCTGGCTCCCTAGCAGCCTGTCGGACTTGGGTCTGTTCTACCCTCGCTACGAACGCCTGAGCCTGACAGGCTGCTGGCACTCGCCTTGCAGCCTCGGCGGTTTTGGCCCACTCTTTCAAGCATTGGCGGTGGGAGAAGATGATGGCCAGAGGCATGTTTCAGCAGAAGGTGGTGGTGGTGACGGGCGGGTGCGCCGGAATCGGTCGGGCGCTGGCGTTGCGCTTTGCCCAGGCCGGCGCCCGGATCGCGATTCTGGACGTGCAGGATGAGCCGCTGGTCGCATTCCGCGAGCAGCTGATGACCAAGGTCAACGCCGAGGTGCTTGCGATTCACTGCGATGTGGCCGATGACGATGCCTGTCAGCAGGCCATCTGTCAGGTCATCGAGCATTTTGGCGGTATCGACCTGCTGATCAACAACGCCGGCATTACCCACCGCAGCGAGTTCGCCAGCACCGATCTGGAAGTGTTCCAGCGCATCATGGCGGTGAACTATTTCGGCGCCCTGCACTGCACCCGTCACGCCCTGGAAAGCCTGCTTGAGCGCAAGGGGCAGATCATCGTGCTCAGTTCCATTTCCGGTTTCGCGCCGCTGCTCTATCGCAGTGCCTACAATGCGAGCAAGCACGCCCTGCACGGTCTGTTCGAGACATTGCGTCTGGAGGTGCGTGAGCAGGGGGTCAATGTGATGCTGGTGAGCCCCGGTTACACCGCCACTGATATTCGCAAGAACGCGCTGGTGGGCGATGGCTCGATCAATCAGGCGAGCATTGTTGCGCCCTTCAAGGTGGCGTCGCCCAATGATGTGGCCGATGAGATCTATCTGGGCGCGGTCAGGCGCAAACGCTTGCTGGTATTGTCCAATGTGGACTGGCGGGCACGTTTTCTCTCGCGCTTCTTTCCCCGGCTGTTCGAACGCTGGATGCTGCCGAGGCTGTCCGGCGTCAAGATCCAGCGCTGAGCCAGTCTGCCGCGTCGTTGCCCGCCGCCCGGCCGCTGGCAAAGCAGGCCGTCAGCAGGTAGCCGCCGGTCGGCGCTTCCCAGTCGAGCATTTCACCGGCGCAGAACACGCCGGGCAGTGCACTCAGCATCAGTCCCTGTGCCATCGCCCGGCGTGTCACGCCGCCGGCACTGCTGATGGCTTCGTCCAGTGGCCGGGTTGCGCTGAGCACGACCGGTAGCGCCTTGATCCCCTGTGCCAGGCGCAGTGGATCAGCCAGGGTCTGCGCACCGAGACGCTCGTGCAGCAAGGCTGTTTTCAGCGGATCCAGGCCGGCCCTTTTGCGCAGCACCGATGCCAGCGATTGCCCCTTGCGCGGTCTGGCCAGGGTCGCCTTGAGTTCGTCCAGGCTGCGATCCGGAGCCAGGTCCAGCAGCAGTTGTGCGCTGCCGTCGGCGATGACGCGATCGCGGAGCGGGGCGGACAGGGCGTACACCAGACTGCCCTCCAGGCCGTCGCGGGTGACAACACACTCCCCGCGGCGGGTCAGAGCCGATCCATCGGCCAGCTGCACCGTCGCGATGACCTGCTTCAGAGGTGCACCGGCAAACCGCTCGGCCAGGTAGGGGCTCCAGCCGACGGTAAAGCCGCAGTTGGCGGGCAGCAGGGGTGTTACGTCCACGCCGCGTTCCTGCAGGACTGTTGTCCAGGCGCCATCGCTGCCCAGACGGGCCCAGCTGCCGCCACCCAGGGCCAGCACGGTAGCGGCCGGGTTACACGTCAACTTACCTGTCGGTGTCTCGAACACGGGACGATGCTGGGCATCCCAACCGGTCCAGCGATGCCGGGTATGCAGGCGCACGCCCGATTCGCGCAGCCGGCGCAGCCAGGCACGCAGCAGGGGCGCCGCCTTCATCTCGATCGGAAATACACGGCCGGAGGAGCCGACGAAGGTCTCCACGCCCAGGTCATGGACCCAGTGGCGCAGCTGCTCGGCATCCAGCTGGTGCAGCCAGGTGCCGACCCAGGGACTGGCTTCGCGGTAACGCCCGACAAACTGGTCGGCGTCTTCGGAATGGGTAATGTTCATGCCGCCCACGCCAGCCAGCAGGAATTTACGGCCCGGGGAGGGCATGGCGTCGTAGATATCCACTTGCAGGCCCCGCTGAGCGAGCGTTTCGGCGGCCATCAAGCCTGCCGGACCGGCACCTATCACGGCGACGCTGGAGGTGGAGGAGGGGCTGGCTGGCATGGGTAATCCGCTGGTTGGCAAGGACGGCAGGGCTCGCGACAGGGCGCGCGGCAGGCAGTTTAACCCAAACCGCGCTCACGCCAAATCTGTGCCGCACTGTGATGCAGCAGACCATGGCGGCGGGCCAGGACCTCGCGGTCATTGCTGTAGCCGCCGCCGATCACTGCACAGACCGGGATGTCACGACCCAGGCAATGCTCGATCACCATGCGGTCGCGGCTGGCAATTCCCGCGTCGGTCAGCGCCAGGTATCCCAGCGCATCGCCCTGGTGAACGTCGACGCCCGCGTCGTAAAGCACAATATCCGGTTGGTACATGGGCAACAGATAGCCAAGCACGTCGTCCACGATCCGCAGGTAGCCCTGATCGTCCAGCTGGCGCGGCAGGGGAATATCCCAGTCACTCGAGGCCTTGCGCGCCGGAAAATTGTTCTCGCAGTGCAGCGATACGGTAATCGCATCCCGGTCGTGTTCGAGAATCCGCGCAGTGCCATCACCCTGATGTACATCACAGTCAAAGATCAGTACCCGCCCCACCTTGCCGCTGGCCAGCAGGTAGCGGCTGATGATCGCCAGATCATTGAAGATACAGAAACCCGAGGCAAAATCATGATGTGCGTGGTGGGTGCCGCCGGCCAGATGGCAGGCCAGGCCATGTTGCAGTGCCAGTTCGGCGGTGAGCAGCGAACCGCCGACTGCGCGGGTGGTGCGTTGTCTCAGGGCGTCGCTCCAGGGCAGGCCCATGCGGCGCAGTTCGGCCGGCTCCAGTGCGTTGCTGCAGAAGCGTTCGACATAGCCCGGGTCGTGGGCAAGGGCGAGCAGCTCGAGACTGGCGCTCTGCGGTTGGTGCAGGTTGCCGTCATGCAGCACCGCGCTGCGACGCAGGTGATCGTGCAGCCGGACAAACTTGTCCATCGGGAAGCGGTGTGCCGAAGGGAAGACGAAGCTGTAATCGGTGTGATACACCAGGGGTAGATCCATGCATCTGCAGCCTTTGACGGTAAACAGGGGCAGTATGGGTCTGCCGGGGGGCGGGCAACAAGCGTGCAGGCATTACCAAAAGCTGCAGTTTAGCGGTTAGAATGTCCCGCTTTGCGACACTCGGTCGCAGCCCCCATTGGTTTGCCGGCTCCCCAGCCGGCTGTCGTCGAGGAATCCCTTACCATGACCGAAATGCTGGATGACCTGGTTAGCCTGCTGGCGCTGGAGAAAATCGAAGAGAACCTGTTCCGCGGCATGAGCCAGGACCTGGGTTTCAAGCAACTGTTCGGTGGTCAGGTGCTCGGGCAGTCCCTGTCGGCTGCCAGTCAGACTGTGGATGCCGAGCGGCATGTGCATTCGGTACACGGTTATTTCCTGCGGCCTGGCGACGCGACCCTGCCGATCGTCTATCAGGTCGATCCGCTGCGCGACGGTGGCAGCTTCACCACTCGGCGTGTGCAGGCGATCCAGAAGGGCAAACCGATCTTCACCATGATCTCCTCCTTCCAGGGAGATGAAGAAGGTTACAGCCACCAGGCGCAGATGCCTGATGTGCCTCCGCCCGAGGATCTGCGCAACGAGACCGAACTGACCCGAGACCACCAGCATCTGATTCACGAGAACGTGCGCGAAAAGGTGCTGGTCGACAAGCCCATCGAGATCCGACCGGTTGGCGTCTTCAATCCGTTCAATCCGCAGCCCACCGAGCCGGTACGGCACATGTGGTTCCGGGCGGACGGCCGCCTGCCGGATGATCCGCAGCTGCATCGCTACCTGTTGGCCTACGCATCGGATTTTCATCTGCTCGGCACGGCGATGCTGCCCCATGGCATTTCCTCCTGGTCACGAAAAATGCAGGTGGCGAGCCTGGATCACTCGCTCTGGTTTCACCAGCCCCTGCGCATGGACGACTGGCTGCTGTACTCCATGGACAGCCCCTCGGCCAGCGGTTCTCGCGGATTGTCACGGGGTCAGATCTTTTCCCGCGACGGCGTGCTGGTGGCGTCGGTGACGCAGGAATCGCTGATGCGCACGGTGGGGCCCTGAGCGATGCATGATCTCAAGGCCTGGATATTCGATCTCGACGGTACCCTGACCCTGGCGCAGCACGATTTTCCTGCGATCCGCCGTGAGCTGGGTATCCCGGCCGAAGAAGACATACTTGGCTATCTGGCGCGGCTGCCGGCGGCACAGGCAGCAGAACTCGGCCAGCAGCTTGATGCTATCGAGTTGCGACTGGCCCGCGAGGTGGCGTCCGCCCCGGGCGCAGCCGGGTTGATCCGGCATCTGCAGGCCAGCGGCAAGCACATCGGCATTCTCACGCGTAATCTGCATGCGGTCGCGGTGTCCTCGCTGGAAGTGTTGGGGATTGCCGACTGTTTTGCCCCCGAACACATTCTCGGACGTGCCGAGGCCCTGCCCAAGCCTGATCCGGCCGGCATTCACCATCTTCTCGAGATCTGGTCGGTCGACCCGGCTGATGCGGTCATGGTCGGCGACTTCCGGTTTGATCTGGAAGCCGGTCGGGCGGCAGGCTGCCGGACCTGTCTGCTGCACGAGGACAACAGCTGGCCGGAGCTTGCGGACTGGCATTTGCCCGATTGCGAACGCCTGCTGGCACGTCTGCAGCAAGCCGAGGCTGCAAGGCACGCCTGAGCGCGGCGCAGGCAAGCGAGATATCGCTCCGCCAGTGACTGCAAAACGCTATCATGGCCACTACGGCGCTATGCCCGGCTTACGCGGACAGTTCAAGATGTGGACCCGAATCAGATCGTTTTTCATTACCACCCCCGCCAAGGCGCCCGAGGTCAGCCTGACGCCTATGGCATCGCCCGTCCCGGGATGGGCCGTTCCGGCTGACAGTTTCGACAATATCGAAGAGCGTATCGAGCAGACGTTCATGGGTATGGTGCTGGGCGTGCATTCGCCCCAGGTGGCGCCGCTCAATGACTTCGAGCGCAATGCACTGAAGCGCTTTGCTGCCCTGCTCGACACTGACCTGGCGGACAGCCGGCTGATCCCGCGGCTGCCGTCGGTGCTGCCGCGGCTGATGAACTATTTCCGCGACCCGACGACCACCTCACGGGAGCTGGCCGACCTGATAGGCCGCGATATCGTTTCGGTGAGCGAGGTCATCCGCTTGGCCAATAGCCCTTACTACCGGCGCGCGAGCGAAGCGCGCAGCCTTGAGCAGGCGGTGCTGGTGCTGGGTCAGAGGGGGCTGCGCCAGATGGTTGCCAATCTTCTGGTACGGCCGATATTCAGCGAACGCCAGGGCCATTTCAGCGCGATCGCCGGCGTGCTGCTCTGGGAGCATTCGGAGAAGACGGCGCTGGTTGCCGCTGCCCTGGCGCGTGAGAAGGCAGGCGACGAGTTCACTGCCTATCTGGCGGGTATATCCAGCAATCTCGGGCTGCTGATCGGCTGCCGGGTACTCGACGCTCTGTTTGATGGCAATCAGATTCCCAGCAGCCTGGCGTTCCGTTCCCAATGGCTACAGCTGGCGCGCAGGCTAACAGCCGCCGTCGCCAGGGCCTGGGAGTTCCCCGAGGAGGCCTGCGCTCTGCTCGAGTATCGGGGGGCGGCTGATCCCTCCCGGTTGCCTTGCGAGGCCATGCAGCTATACAGTGCGCAGCGTTTCAGTCAGTTCCACAGTCTGCAGGCGCTGGGTCGCGTGGCAACCGGTGATGTGGCGGCCTTTGCGGCGGTCTCATCCGGTGAAACCGGTTTTGCCCTGGCGATGGATACCCTTGCGCGTTTTGATGGGCGCAGGGACTGACCCAAGCGATAACGGATTAACTAACAATTATCAGGAGCCTGCTATGGGCTGGTTGCGATCCCGTCGGCTGCACTACTTCCTCGGTGGTACGGTCATTCTCTTCATTCTGCTGGTCGCATTGCGGGCGGTATTCTTGTTCGGCTTCTCGTCGGTCACCCCCGGGGCGGACCAGTCCTGGGGCCTGGTGCTGGAGACGCTGGGCATCGGCGTACGTTTCGACCTGCGCCTGGCCATACTGCTGATGCTGCCGGCGATGTTCCTGGCCTGGCTACCCGTCTGGAACAGTCTGCGCCAGCCCTGGTTGCGCTGGGTGGGTCGCCTGTATCTGCTGGTGGCTCTGGCGGTCGTGCTGTTCATGTATATCATCGACTTCGGCCACTATGCCTACCTGGGTGTGCGTCTGAATGCCTCGGCGCTTAAGTTCATCGAAGATG
Organism: Pseudomonas sp.; assembly: GCA_016763285.1. Lineage (GTDB taxonomy): Bacteria > Pseudomonadota > Gammaproteobacteria > Pseudomonadales > Pseudomonadaceae > Halopseudomonas. Next base: position 13,068 of record JAESUC010000152.1, on the reverse strand, counting down.
CAGGCATATCGCAGCAGATGGTCTGGGAAAGTTATCCGGTGATCTGGATTACCCTGGCCTGGCTGGTGATGCTGCTCGCCACCTTCTGGGCATTGTTGCGCCTGGAGCGTGAAACCCTGGACCGGCCAGCCACGGTCATCGGACTGGGGCCGAGAATCTGGGGCAGCGTGTTGATGGTGGTGCTGGTCTTCCTGGCCATTCTGGGCCGGTTCAGCAATATCAATCTGGAGAACCCGGTGCCCCTGCGCTGGAGCGACGCGTTCTTCTCCGGTGACAGTCAGCTCGGGGCTTTGGGTATCAACCCGGTGATCTTTTTCTACGACACCATCGCCATTCCCCAGGATCGCTACAACCTGGCTGAGGTACGCAAGCATTATCCGGCGGTGAGCCAGTACCTTGGCGTGGCGGAGCCGGACATTGAGGCCCTGACGCTCAGCAGGCAGGTACCGGTGCAGCCGCACCGGCTTGCCACCGATCAGCGCCCCAATGTGGTGTTCATCATGCTCGAATCCCTGGGCACCACTGCCGTGGGCGCCTATGGCAATCCGATCAACCCTACGCCAAACCTGGACCGGATGGCCTCGGAAAGCTGGTTCTTCCGGCATTTCTATGTGCCGGTCACCGGCACGGCCAAGACTGTGTGGGCCAGCATCACCGGGATTCCCGACGTTTCCCGTTCGGAAACGGCCACGCGCAACCCGCTGATTACCAACCAGCACACGCTGGTCAACGCCCTGGAAGGCTATAACAAGATCTATACCATCGGTGGCAGCGCCGGTTGGGCCAACATGAACGGTCTGATTCGCCAGAGCATCGATGGCGTCACGCTCTACGAAGAGGGCTTCTGGCAATCGAAGAATGCCGACGTCTGGGGTATCTCGGACCTCGATCTGTTCAAGGAGACCGACAAGCTCCTGCGGGCACTGCCGCGTGACGAGCCGTTCTTCGCCTATATCCAGACCGCTGGCAATCACCGGCCCTTTACCATTCCACCGGAGAACGACGGGTTCGAAGTCCTCGAGCCCAGTCTGGAAGAGGTTCAGGCCGCCGGCTCGCGGAGTGTGGCGCAGTACAACGCCGTGCGCCTGCTGGATTTCAACCTGGGTCGGCTGATGGAGATGGCCAAGGAGGGTGGCTACTTCGATAACACCATCTTCGTGATGTTCGGCGACCACAATACCCGTATCGCCAATATCGACTACATGAAGCCGGCATTCGATCAGTTGGGCCTGGAAAGCAACAATACGCCCCTGCTGATCTATGCGCCCAAGCTGCTGCCGCCACGCGAGTTCGACGAAGCGGTAGGCCTGGCCGACCTGCTTCCGACCGTTGCCGGTCTGCTGGGCTTCGAGTATGACAACCGGACCATGGGGCGCGACCTGCTCATGCCGGCACCCGAGGGTGAGCGGGTCGTGCCACTGGTTCTGCGCGAGGGGACCTTTCCGCTGATCGGCGCCGTGAGCAAGGACTTCCTGCTGCAGATGAACTATGACGGCAGTGAGCCGAGTCTGCATGATCTGCACTCGCAGACGCCACTGGACAATGTGGCCGAGCAGTATCCGCAGGAGTACCAGCGGCTACTGCCCCTGGCCCGTGGGCTGTATGAAACCTCCCACTACATGCTGTACGAAAACATTCGCGACTGATCTGCAGATCGCGAGCAACGAAAAACCGGCCAACAGGCCGGTTTTTTATTACATGCTCAGACGCATGGAGAGGTCGACGGCCTTTATGTCCTTGGTCATGCTGCCAATGGAGATGAAGTCCACTCCAGTGTTGGCCACGTCCCTGAGGGTTGCTTCGGTGATGCCGCCCGAGGCTTCAAGTGCCGCGCGCCCCTCGGTGATGCGAACCGCTTCACGCATGTCTGCCAGGCTGAGTTCATCGAGCATGATGATGTCGGCGCCGGCGTCGAGGGCCTGACGCAGTTCTGCAAGGCTTTCCACTTCTACTTCGACGGGCTTGCCGGGTGCCAGCGTGCGCGCCTGGCTGACGGCCTCGGCAATACCGCCGCAGGCGGCAATGTGGTTTTCCTTGATCAGAAAGGCGTCGAACAGCCCTATGCGATGGTTGTGGCAACCGCCGCAGGTGACCGCGTACTTTTGCGCCATGCGCAGCCCTGGAAGGGTCTTGCGGGTGTCCAGCAGGCGCACGGGGGTACCCGCCACGATATCGGCAAAGTAACGGCTGCGGGTAGCGGTGGCCGACAGGGTCTGGATGAAATTCATCGCGCTTCGTTCAGCCGTGAGCAAGCCCCGGGCCGGTCCGCTGAGCCGACAGAACACCTGGTCGGGGGCCATGCGTTCGCCGTCCCGTGCCAGCCATTCAACCTCGATAGCGGGATCGACCTGACGGAATACTTCGTCTGCCCAGGCGGTGCCGCAGAGTATGGCCGACTCTCTGGTCAGTATGGTCGCGCTGGCCTGGCGCTCGGCGGGTATCAGGGCGGCGGTGATATCGCCGGGCCCGACGTCCTCGGCCAGGGTTCGACGCACGTCATCGGCGATGTTCTGCTGCAGGCTGTCGAGGGTAAGGTTGGGCATGGAGGGGCTCCGTCGCGATTGGCGTCAGCCGGCGAGTATACCCTATCAGGGACAAAACACCCGCCCGGGAGGGCGGGTGGCACAGCAGGTCTCAGCTGTCCTGCAGACGGTTGACCGGATCATTGAAGTAGTCACGGGTCAGGCGGAATACCACCGGGCTGAGCAGCAGCAGGGCGATCAGGTTGGGAATCGCCATCATTGCGTTCAGCGTGTCGGCGACCAGCCACAGACTGCCCAGGTCGACCATGGGCAGCGTGCCCAGCGGGATGGCCAGTACCCATAGCACCCGGAACGGGATATTGGATCTTTCGCCGAACAGGAACTGCGTGCATTTCTCGCCGTAGAAGCTCCAGCCGATGATCGTGGTAAAGGCAAAAATGGCCAGGCCGATGCTGACGATGTATTGCCCCCAGCCACCGGGCAGGCCGATGTTGAACGCATGGGCGGACAGCGACGCGCCATTCTCGCCACTCTGCCAGGCGCCGGTCACCATGATCACCAGGCCGGTAATCGAGCAGATGATAATGGTATCGATGAAGGTGCCGAGCATCGCGACGGTGCCCTGGCGGACCGGATTGCTGGTCTGTGCCGCGGCATGGGCAATGGGCGCACTACCCAGGCCGGCCTCGTTGGAGAATACGCCGCGGGCGATACCGAAGCGCATGGCGGCCCAGATGGTGGCGCCGGCGAATCCGCCCGCCGCGGCGGCCGGGTTGAAGGCATGGTAGAAGATCAAGCCGAAGGCTTCAGGCAGCTCGCTGGCATGCATGATCAGGATGGCCAGTCCACCACCGACATAGAACAGCGCCATGATCGGCACCAGCTTGCCGGCCACCTCGCCGATCCGTTTGATACCGCCGATCAATACCAGTGCCACCAGCACGGCGATAACGATCCCGGTCAGCAGGGGTGCCACGCCAAAGGTGCTTTGCAGGGCATCTGCCACCGAGTTGGACTGGATGGTGTTGCCGATGCCAAAGCCGGCGAGCATGCCGAATATGGCGAAAAGGATGCCGAGCCATTTCCATTTATGACCCAGACCGTTCTTGATGTAGTACATAGGTCCGCCAACGTGGTTGCCGCGCGCATCCTTCTCGCGAAAATGCACGGCCAGGGCAGCCTCGCAGAACTTGGTGGCCATGCCGACGACCGCAATGGCCCACATCCAGAACAGCGCGCCCGGACCGCCAAAGAACAGCGCGGTAGCGACCCCGGCAATATTGCCCGTGCCCACCGTGGCCGACAGCGCCGTCATCAGCGCGTTGAAGGGGCTGATATCGCCCTCGGCGGTGCTCTTGCGTCCGCGCCAGAGCATTTTGAAGCCGAAGCCCAGCTTGCGCTGCGGCAGCAGCTTCAGGCCCAGGGTCAGATACAGGCCGGTGCCGGCCAGCAGGGCCAGCATTGCCGGGCCCCAGACAATGCCGTTGATGGTACTGATATGCGCAATGAGTGCATCCATTGAAGTGACTCTCCAGAAGTCGGGTCTGTTATTGTGTGTTTTTACCAGCGGGCACAGGATAGCCTCTGTTGCCACGGACGGGCTGTCCCCTGGCGCCCAATTGTGTCAGCAATGCGGCACTGAGCCCGTCGACGGGGGCGCTAATAATGTGAACCCGTTCAAGGAAAAAACAGATGCAGGCTGACCCTGTTGCAAATGGCTGTATACTTGCCTTTAAATTGACGTCAAAAGAACGTCTATAATTGTCAGGATCCATTCGGATATTGAGCAGTAGAAGGGAACTCCGCTGGCGGTGGTCATGACAGTCACAGACTGTCCGGAGAACAGGTATGGCGCGCGATCCCAAAATCATACATTTTACCGGCGCGGGGCCTGGCAGCGAGACGGGTCCCGAGCGACCGTCGGTGCTTCCCGCACCGCTCCAGGCCGTGCGCAAGGAAGCAGTTACCTTCATCAAGGCGCGCCTGTCGACACTGTTCGATAATGCCGATGACAGCCTCTTCGAGATGGCAGATCGCGCCGCCAGCAATACCGAACAGGCGCTTTTCTTCGAAGCCATGCGCGCCGTGCGCCTGCAGCGTCACGGGATCAGCAACAGTTGCGGCCAGCGCCTGGTTCGCGAAATGGAAGCGCTCAACGAAGCTGCCGCGCCCCAGCGTGCCACGCCGGCGAGCAATTTCGCCATCGACAGTCTCTCCCTTGTGCAGCCCGATGATCTGGAGCAGACCGTTGCGCTCGACAGCATGGTCGGCCGCGTGGTCGAGCGGAACCGGCAGGCGCTGTCCCACCTCGCGATCAGACTCAACAGCCTGGTCAAGGTGCAGGTGGACGAGACAAACAATCCGCTGGGCCCGGCCGTGCTGGCGCAGATCTTTGTCGACGCCCTGGCCGAGATGTCACTGGACATCAAGGTACGGCTGATCATTCTCAAGCTCTTCGAGCGCTACGTCTTCAATCTCGTCGACCCGCTATACGCAACGGCCAATACCCAGCTGATCAATGCCGGTGTCCTGCCGGATCTCAGGGCGCCGTCGGCACCGGCCAGGCAGCCGTCCTACGCAGGCGGCAGCGGGCGTTCGACAGCGGCTTCCTACCCGCAGAGCCAGGCCAGCGGGGACCATGAGCGTGTGTTGTCCCTGTTCAGCGAGCTGATCGGCAACTGGCGGCATGCCAGCGGCGATGCTGCCCTGTCGCCGGTCACGGGTGGCGGGGCGAGCCCGCTGCAGAGCGACGAACTGCTGGGCATGCTGGCGCAATTGCCGGTAGAAATGCCGTCGGAGGGCGGATTTCGCCGCCAGGATCTGCGGATCCATATCAACCAGTTGCTGCAGGGGCAGCGGGATCATCGTGGCGAGCGTCGCTCGCTCGACCGGATCGATGACGATGTCATCAGCCTGGTGTCGATGCTGTTTGACTTCATTCTTGAGGATCCTCAGCTGCCGGCCGCTGTCAAGGCGATGATCGGGCGATTGCAGTTGCCGATCCTGCGGCTGGCAATATCGGACAAGCGTTTCTTTGGCCAGGCCAGTCATCCGGCCAGGCGGCTGCTGAACGAGCTCGCCCGGGCGACCATGGGCTGGAATGACCAGGATGACTTGCGCCGGGATCAGCTGCACGTGCTGCTCGAAAGTATTGTCGAGCGTCTGCTGGCCGAGCCCGAACCCCAGCCGGAGATGTTTGCCGCCATGCATGGCGAGCTCACCAGCTTCGTCAATTCGGAGAAGCGTCGCTCCGATCTCCTCGAGCAGCGCACACGCGATGCGGAGGAAGGCAAGGCGCGCGTCGACGCAGCCCGTGGCGAGGTAGCCAGCAGACTGAACGGCCTGTTGCTGGGAAGAACACTGCCGGTATTCGTGGTCGACCTGTTGCGCGACACCTGGAGCCAGGTCATGCAGATGACCTGTCTGCGTGAGGGAGCAGGCTCCGTCGCGATGCAGTCCGCCGAGGATCTGGCACGTAACCTGTTGCTCAGCATAGAGCCTGTGGATCCTGAGGACAGGGCTGCCCGGGAAACACTCAATCGGGAAGTCCGTGAAGGTCTTGCCGACGGGCTGACCCTGCTGGGCATCCAGGCCGAGCAGGGTGCGCCCTTGCTCGTGCGCCTGAAGCAGTTGCAGCAGGCGGTGCTGCAGGAGCCGGCGGCGGCACCGCCCGAGCCAGCTCCCGTGGCCAGTTCGCCGGAACAGCAGCCGGCGGAAGTCGACGAGCCCGAGCCAGCGCCTGCGGTCCATTCGCAGGCGCAGACGCCGCCGATACAGGAATCCGAGCCCGCCGAAGCGCCTGTCAACGTGGTCAGCCCACGGCCGGTGGCGGCCATCGTACCGGTGGTAGAGGTGCGCGAGCCGGTATTGGCGCAAGCGCCGGTCGAGGAGCAGGAGAGCGTATCTGCCGATGTCGATCCGGGTGAACTGGCATGGGTCGAACAGTTGCACACCGGCAGCTGGTTCGAGTTTCAGGCAGGCGAACAGGCGCACACGCAACGGTGCAAGCTGGCCGCGATCATCAGCTTCAGCGGCAAGTATATATTCGTCAACCGTGGCGGCATGAAGGTGGCGGAGTTTTCGCGGACAGACCTGGCGCGGCATCATGCCTCGGGGCTGATCCGGCTGCTCAACGACAATCAGCTTTTTGATCGGGCGCTGGAGTCGGTGATTGGCAATCTGCGGCAACTGCAGTCGGGCAGAAACGCCTGAGACAAGTTGTGCGATTCTTCGCACAGCCTGCTAGCATAGGGTTTTTGCCGGATAAACCGACCCCATGCGTATACGCCTAGAAGATGGCTGGGCAAGCGGTGTGAAGGCCAGTCCTTCGCCCCATTGCAACAGCCGTCCACCGGAAGACCGCATATCCTTGCTGGTCATACATAATATCAGCCTGCCTCCCGGCGAATTCGGCGGTGGTTTTGTCCAGCCATTCTTTGCCGGCACCCTGGATGCGGGGTTGCATCCCTATTTTGCCGAAATAGCGTCCCTGCGGGTGTCGGCCCATTTCCTGATCGAACGCGATGGAACCATCACCCAGTTTGTCTCCTGCCTGCAGCGCGCCTGGCATGCCGGCGCGTCAAGTTACGGCGGGCGTAGTGATTGCAACGACTTTTCCATAGGCGTCGAACTCGAGGGTGCCGACACGGTCCCCTATACCGCTGCCCAGTACGAGAGCCTGCTGGTGCTGACCCGTGGCCTCATGTCGGCCTATCCGGACATAACCCCCCATCGCATCACCGGGCATGAATTCATCGCACCCGGGCGCAAGTCCGATCCCGGCCCGGCTTTCGACTGGCAAGGGTACTTCCGGGGGCTGCGCCGGACTGACGTGGAGCTGCGTCCATGAGTTTTCTGGTTCTGGCCCTGGTGGCTCTGATTCTGCGGTTCTCCCCCTGGCGGCACGGCTTCGCGCTGGATGTACCTGGCTGGTGGGTGGCCAGGATGGCCGATGCCTCGGGGCTGCGACCGGTCTGGCAAGCCCTCCTGCTGCTCTTCTTGCCCCTTATGGGGGCGGCTTTGCTGCTCTGGCTGGTGCGCGGGGAGCTCTACGGCCTGCCGACGCTGGTGGCCCATGTACTGCTGTTCATGCTCGCAGTCGGCCGTGACGACCCCCTGGGAGTCATGGCGCAGCCTTTCGAGCAGGCCTGGCAGCGGGATGATCAGGAGGCGGCATACCATATTGCCCGGCGCGATCTTGGGCTGGATACCGAGGGGCCGGAACAGCTCCTGCAGGCCGTGGACGCGCGTATTGCCCTGGCTACTTTCCGCGATTACGTCGTGCCGATATTCTGGTATCTGCTGCTTGGGCCTCTGGCGGCCCTGGGGTATCGTCTGCTGGAGATTCACGCGCGGCGCGAAGGGCATGCTGCCCAGCCGGCCACCGAGCGCATGAAGCATGCTCTGGAATGGCTGCCGGCCCGTCTGTTCGCGCTGAGCCTGGCGTTGGTCGGCGATTTCGAACGCACCCTGGGCGTGCTCAGGAGCTGCCTGTTGCGCTGGGAGGAGGGCGCCGATCGCGTCGTGGCCGGGTGTCTGCAGGCTGCCCTGGGCACCGAGCAGCACACCCCGGAGGTTGTCCGGATCCTGCAGCCGGTGCGTACTTTACTGACCCGCAGCCTGCTGGTGTGGGCAGTGTGCATAGCATTCATCAGTCTTCTGGGTTAAAGATGTCATCGGCCGTGCCGATAGCCCAGTATGAGACAGTTTTATCCCGACGGGCGGTGTCCTGCGGGCGTAACGGGAACGGGCACGGCGATGCGCAAGCAGCCGCTAAAACAAGAAATGGGCCGGTAACAGGGCCCTGGCCGGATCGGTCTCCCCGAGGGGACGGCCTGGAGTCAAGGAGAAGCATGCGTGAATAGTCTGATGGCCCCTGCCATAGCATTGATGAACCGTTTGAGTTACGGCATGAAGTTCTGCCTGATCAGCGTTCTGTTTTTCGTGCCCCTCGGCATCGTCAGCAGCATGTTGGTCCAGCAGGCCTACGAGCGGGTGCAGATAACCCAGCGCGCTCTGGACGGCATGACCCTGGTGGAACAGAACCTGTCCATCATGCGCGATGCCGAAATGCTGCGCGATCTGGATGGGGTATTGGGCCAGCTTGGTCAGGGAGAGTACGCGGCCGACCTGGAGCAGCGCACCGGCGTGCTGCGCACCAAGGTCATCGATGCGCTTCGGGGCCTGGATCTCGACCCCGAGGATCCCCATGCCAGCGACCTGTTGAACAAGCGTGACGAGCTGGTGAAGGCCTACCAGCAGGCGGGCCAGGAGTCCGTCCGTAACCGCGGTGCACTCTCAAGCCTTGCCCTCGGCGAGCTGTCCTCACTGCTGAGCTTCAGTGCCGCCTATGCCGGTTTGCCGCAGGATTATGATCGTAATATTCGTCAGCTGTCCGATCTGCTGATCAACAAGACCCCGCCCATTACCCAGGCGCTGGGCAATGGCCGCGCAGTGGGCGCCTATTCCATTGGCCTGGGTTATCTGAACTCCGACGCCAGCAGGGACATGGACGACCTGTTCGAGAGCATGCAGACCCTGCGGGGCGATTACGAGCAGACCCTTGCTCTGGTGCTGGCCGGCGAGGAACTCAGCGGTCTGAGAGCCCCGGGCCAGGTCAGTCTGGAGAGCCTGGACATCGCCGCACGGATCTTCGAGGACGATATCATCCTGGCCAGCACCCTGAGCGGAAGCTGGCTGGACTATTTCAACCAGTTGACCACCGAGATAGACAAGACCTATGCCTTTAACCAGGCCGTGCTGCAGACGCTGGGTCAGGTGCTGGCCAAGCGACTGGGTGAGAACATTGGCGCCATGACGGTGCTGATCATCTCCCTGTCTGCCGTGGGTCTGCTGATCATCTATCTGTACGCCGGCTTCTACATGGCGACGCGACGGACCCTCAAGCGCCTTTCCGTGCTGATGGGGCAGGTAGCCGACGGCGACATGACCGTGCACGTGGAAGTGGACAGCCGCGACGAGCTGGGCGCGCTGGCAACCGATTTCAATGACACCGTGCGGCGTATTCGCGACCTGATCACCCGGGTCAGTCAGACCGCGGGTCAGGTGGACCAGCAATCACAGCAGGTGGAACGGATTTCCGGCGAGAGCAGCCGAGCGGTGGCTTCCCAGCGGTCGCAGATCGAGCAGGTGGCAACCGCGATGAATGAAATGGCGGCGACTTCCCAGGAGGTGGCGCGCAGTGCTGCCAGCGCGGTAACCAGCGCAGGCCTGGTCAACAAGGAAACCCTCGCGGGCCGACAGTTGGTGGAATCCTCGGTGGACGGCATAGAGAAGCTGGCCAGCGAGATCGACAACTCGGTCAAGGCCATCAATCAGCTGGCCGATGACAGCTCCTCGATCAGCCGGGTGCTCGAGGTGATCAAGGGCGTTGCCGAACAGACCAACCTGCTGGCCCTGAACGCTGCCATCGAGGCGGCCAGGGCTGGCGAGCAAGGGCGGGGCTTTGCCGTTGTGGCCGACGAAGTGCGTACCCTGGCGCGCCGTACCCAGCAGTCTACCGAAGAGATCGAACAGATGATTGCCCGCCTGCAGAGCGGCGTGAATGGCGCAGTCAAGGCCATGGGCGCCAGCCACAGCATGACTGGTGCGACCGTCGATTCGTCCCTGAAAGTGCAGGACGCGCTGGGTAATATTCTCAAGGCGGTCAACCAGATCGTCGATCAGAGCGAACAGATCGCTGCCGCAGCCGAGGAGCAGACCGCTGTCAGCCACGACATCGATCAGAACATCGTCGAGATCAACCAGGTAAGCGACCGTACCGCCGAAGGGGCCCGCCAGACCGAAGAATCCAGCAACCGCATGGGCCAGCTGGTCCAGGAGCTGCAGCAGATCATCAGCGCATTCCGCGTTTAGTGCAGCGGGGGCGGGGCGCGACACACCGTGTCGGCCCCGCAGCGGATCAGCGGTGGGAAGGAATCAGGCCTGCGGCTTGGGTTTTGATTGCCAGAGCACCTCGGGGGTCTGTTCCAGCCGGGCAATGGTCCTGGCGATCACGAACAGCAGATCCGAGAGGCGGTTAAGATAGATTCTGGCCTGCTGATTGACCGCTTCCTCGCTGGCCAGAGAAAGATAGCGCCGCTCCGCCCGCCGGCAGACACTGCGTGCGAGGTGGGCACTGGCTATACAGCGCGAGCCACCAGGCAGTATGAAGTTCTTCAGAGGTTCGAGATCGGCGTTGTAGCTGTCTATCAGTGCCTCAAGCTCCTGCACGTCGGCCTCGCCAATGATGTCGTGACCCGGTACCGCCAGTTCCCCGCCCAGATCAAACAACCGATGCTGCACCGGCGCCAGTGCGGCGCAGATCGAGGACAGTTCCTGCCCCTGCAGATCGGCTATCAGCATACCCAGCACGCTGTTGAGTTCGTCCACACTGCCCATGGCTTCGATGCGCGGGTGATCCTTGTCGATGCGTCGTCCGTCGGCCAGGCCGGTCTGGCCCTCGTCGCCGGTTCGCGTATAGAGTTTGCTCAAGCGAAAGCCCATGGTGTGATGCCCTGTGGTGAGTCGAGATGATCGTGATGTATTTACAGCGGCAAAGCCTAGCCGGTCTGCCCGTCTGCGCAAAGCGCCGGTTCAGTTGGTGGGCAGCCCAAGCATTGCCAGATGTGTCTCCAGACGGCGATGCAATGTCCGCAGGGTAGGCGTCTCCAGGCCATGCCGGGCCGCCGCGCGGCAGGCATATCCAAGTATGTACTCGATCTCGGTGCGCCGGCCGGCCTGCACATCCTGGCGCATGGAGGAGCTGTTCAGCGCGGTCCGCTGTATCACCGTGCTCACCAGTGTGGGCAATTCGGTCGCCTGACCCCTGAAGCCCTGGGCGACCAGCAGGCTTTGCAGTTCTGCTACCAACGCGTCCAGGTCGGCCCCGGCACGCTCGGCGACCTCGCCGTTGGCGCAGTCGTGCAGCACGGTATAGGGGTTGATCGCACAGTTGATGGCCAGCTTCTGCCAGAGAACGCTTTCCATGTCTGTTTCCCAGCACCAGTCCACGACCGAGACAGGAAGCTCTTCCAGCCAGGCCGGACAGGGGCCTGCCGAGGGGTCTCCGATACGGGTAATGCCCGTGCCGGCCCAGACCACATGCCCGGGGCGGGGCATCCAGGCGCCGTCAGTGACACTGGCATACAGCACCTGGCTCGGAGCGCACAACTGTGTGGCGTATTGCTGGCTGCCGAGCCCGTTCTGCAGCATGACTACGCTGCCGCCCGGAGCAAGCCGACGGTAAACCGGTGCCAGCGCCTCGGCCACCGCGTAGGCCTTGGTCGCCACGATCAGACAGTCGAAGGGGTCCGCTACGCTGTTCAGCTGCGCCGGTATGCGAAACATCTGTTGCTGGCCGTCCTGCTCGAGCACCAGTGCGCTATCACGGGCCTGCCAGCGTTGCAGAGCCTCGGGGGTATGCATGAGCAGACGCACCCGGTGCCCTGCGCGTGCAAGGCGCCCGGCCCACAGAAGGCCGAGGCTGCCGGCCCCCAGTATGGCGAACTGCATGGCTTCAGACGGCCTGTGGCCAACGGACCTCGGTAATCAGGCTGGTCTCGTAGGCAGCGCCGAGATGGTTTTCGACCAGCTCCAGCAGTTGACTGGCCTTGGGCAGAGCCTGGCGGTCATTGACCGCGCACAGGGCCATACCGGCGCGCAAGGTCAGATACCCCTCGGTGGTCTTGAAGGCCTTGAGATTGAGGCCGTCATGCAGTCGCTTGAAACTGGTGGGTTTGCAGTCCGCCGGATCCTCGGCAAGGGTAACGATGGCAAAGGTGCTGGCGCCCACCCGGGCAATCACATCGGTAGGCCGGACCAGCTGCTGCAGGCGGCGCGCGATGCCCTTGAGCAACTCGTGCTGTACCCCTTCACCGAGTCGACTGGTCAGCTCCTCGAGGTTCTGCACGCCGAGCACCAGGGTGCAGCAGATGCCGCCTCGGGATTCGACGTTGCGCAGCATGTCCTCCAGGCGCTGGAGCGAGTAGCGACGGTTACCCAGGGCGGTGACACTGTCGACCAGGTTGTGTTCCTCAAGCTGGCTGTTATTGCTCGCCAGCAAGCGGTTCTCGTCCAGCAGGCGGTTGATCAGCTGGGAGGTACGATCGGCGGCGTATATCCGTGGCAACAGCTGCTCGTTCATGGACGACTTGCTGATGAAGTCATCCACACCGCGATCAAATGCCTCGCTGAGCACGTTATCGCCTTCGCGCGCGGTCAGGAGCACCACATAGGTGTAATGGTCGCTCTGCTCGTCGGTCTGTCGTATCCGGGTAGTCAACTCCAGGCCATCCATCTCCGGCATCAACCAGTCAGCGACCATGACGCTGGCCGGACGTTCTTCGTGCATTGCCAGTGCGTCCATGGCGGAGCTGGCAAATCGGATATCGGCATAACCTGCGCGTGTCAGGTTATGGCCAATGACCGCACTGCTGAACTTGGTGTCGTCCACCACCATGATGCTGAGTTGCGGGTTGGGCATGACTGGTCTCCCGGTCTGTTGTTCTGTTCGGGTTATAATGCCACGAACCTTTGCTGTTGTTTTGCAATATATGTCATAAAAATCATGTTTAGTTGAGGTAAT
>JAESUC010000151.1 GCA_016763285.1 Pseudomonas sp. | reverse complement strand
GCAACAGTGAGTGACAGCGTGGCTGCTGCCAGTGCTGTTTTCAGGGTGCTCATCATCTGTTTGCTCCTTTTCGCTCGTTATGAGCCGGTTTGCGTAGTGGTTATGTACGGATAGGCATCAACCAAAGCTCCCGGGAGAGGTCTCCGGGCGCGCGGATACGAATGTAATCGCTGGCTCTAAACGCGATTCCTGTCCCGTCGTTACTGGCAGCGGGCGCGCAGCAGTCGCGTTGCAGCATCAAACACGGCGGGGTCTTCTTCGGTGCGCGCGGCAAGGTGGGCCCCTTCCAGCATCGCCAGGGTCGCCGGTGCTTCATCACTCGGATCACCGATGGCCGAGACGGATCCATCCCTTTGCCCCAGCTCAAAGGTTTCTGCAATCCACTGCAGAACCATTGCGCGAACGGCGCCGACTCTGGCAATGACGATGTCGGACAGGCTTTCGCGGCAGGTCGAAAAGGCAACACACAGACACACGGTTCGACCATCATGCAACGCTCCGCGGTACAGGGCAATGAGTGCCTCAAGGCGCTCACCTGCGCTGGCATTAGCTGCCTCTATCTCAGCCAGACCATGCTGCAGATTGGTCTGATAGCGCTCGATCAAGGCTTCGGAGAGGCTCGCCTTGGTGGGGAAATGATAATGGATCGAGGCCTTTCGAATGCCGATGGCCTCAGCCAGATCCGCATAGCTGAACCCGTCAAAGCCCCGTGACCGAACGGTGTGCTCGGCTAGATCCATCAGGGCTGTTCTGGTATCACGGTTCATGGTTATTCACCTGTCAGCTTTTGCAATCCCGCTATTGCCGGGCCTTATACTCTCGGTGCCCCGGCAAATCGCAGGTGCCCCGTTTTCGTCCAGATCTTCGCGCCGCCGTCCCCGGCCGTCAGGGACAACCTGTGTCCTTCTGGGAGGCGCAGCCAGTCATGCCTGGCCAGCCCCTCGCCATTCCCGGTCACCGAGCCTTCGATTACCAGCAGCTCGATCCCACCGGGCGCCTCAGAGGTCAGTGTCGCCCCTGCATCGAGCCGGCTGTAGGTCACGATTTCACGATCGTCCTCATGCAGCTTTGCGGTGGCAACGCCGCCTACCGGGGCACCCAGCCCGGCCTCCATATTCTTGCTGAACTGGGTGCGATCGGCCAGGTCGAACTGCCACAGTTTCACAAATATCGTGCAGCCCTTTTCAGAGCCCGGAATATGTAACGTTGTCGGGGGGTTGCGCACATAGCTGCCGGCAGGGAAGTCGCCGTGCTCATCCTGGAACACACCATCGAGTACGATGAATTCTTCTCCCCCCGTGTGGGTGTGCGCCGAGAAATGACTACCGGGCGCATAACGAACGATGGTCGTGGCGCGGGCAACTTCCTCCCCGATCCGGTCCAGCATGCGCCGCTCTACGCCTTTCATGGGCGAGGGCTGCCATTCAAGCCGGTCGGAATGCACAACAACCGGCTTGGAGAAGTCTGCATTAATCTCCATGGTATTCCTCCCTTTTGTCCCCTTCATGTTTTAGCGCCTTCCTTAAACCCGAAAGTTTCGGGTCATCCGGCAATTGAAGGACGGGCTGCGACTTTTGCGCGCCAGGCCTGGAGGTTGGTCAGGGACTCGGGAATGTCAACCTTCGCGAAATCCGCAAACCCCAGACCGGCAAAGGCGGTGATGTCTGCGACCGAGAAGCTATCGCCTGCGAGAAACTCGTCGTCCGCCAGAACGCTATCAAGGTAGGCCATGGTTGCGCTGGCAACCTCTTTCTGTTTATTGCCCCACTCAGCGCATTGCCAGGTTTCCAGATCCGGACCAAGCCCCGGGGTCGCGTGGTGGAAATAGGCACCTACGGCGTTCATCAGACCGTTTTCTGCCCGCAGATTCATCATCGCGATACGGGCGCGCTCCTTTGGGTTTGTGCCCGTTAGGGACGGGCCATCGAAGAACCCGTCGATATATTCGGTAATGGCATTGCACTGGGCGACGCAGGTGCCATCGTCAAGCTCCAGTACGGGCACGGTGGCATCCGGGTTTTTCGTTTTGAACGCGTCGGAACGGTGTTCGCCGCTCATGACATCTACCGGGACGAATTCCACCTTATTTGTTGCGCCTTTTTCTGCCAGGGCGATGCGAACCCGTAGCGGATTGGGAAAGCCTTCCGTGTCGTAAATTTTCATCGATTACCTCTATTGGTCATTAAGCATACGACACTTAATCCACCTATTAGCAGGTAGGCTGGCAAGACGAATTTTTGAATGCTTGGCTTGGCTTTGCTTTGCTTTGCTTTAATCTGTCGACAAGACATTCCAAACGGCAAGAATGATCCAGGCTTCCTCGCAGTAATATCAGCTATGTAAGGCATAGCACTGCTGCCGACGGTCAGCGCCCGCGGTCCATCGAGCAGGCCGGACTGGCGGCCGGGATGCCGGTGGAGCTGTTAGCGCTGAACGACGACGTGTCGCTGTCCCTGGAGCGCTGCATGTCATGAGCCAGACCCGCAAGGACTTCGAGGCCGAAGGAAAGGAGTACCGCGCGCACCCTTGCGAGGCGGTGATCCGCAGGATGGTCGAGGACCCCGATCGCCCTGGAAAGCGCGCCGGCCGCGGCTTCTACGACTATCCAGAGGGCGATAAGAAGCGGCAATGGTCGGGCCTCGCCGAGCACTGGCCGGTCAAGGCCGAGCGTGGCGAGAACTTCCCCGCGCGTCAGGACTGTCGAGGATTCATATCGACCGCGTCTGGGCCGGAGTTGTTACCGGGCAACGCTAGTACAAGGCAGCCGAACATCGTCGCTTCGGACGATGCTCGGCAGTACCGCGCCGGCTAAGGTGTTTCAACGATAACCTGCTGGACAACCACAGTGGAGTAAACATCGATGGGCCGCACCGTCATTGAATCCTACCCGCACCAACTCGGCGGCCATTGCGGCTCAGGCGCCCTGCGGGACTTGCTGCCCGGGGCCGGGTTCGGCTGGGGCTCCCTGCCCGGTGACGGGTCACCGGGTGAAGGCTTGGTGTTCGGTATGGAGGGCACTGGTTCCGCCGCCATGGCTGAGCCAATGGATATCCGGGCCGTCGGTGAAGCGACGCAGCTGTTGCCCGCGTGCGAGCGGGCGCTGGAGCGGGCGGGCAAGTCTGTATGACGAAAACCACGAGCCAAACAATCATTTTCAAGGGAGCCAAGTGATGGCAATTCAGGCCACTGCGGAACAGCTACAGTCCTTCATGAGCGGGGAATTTCCCCAAGCCACCATCAAGGTGGAAAAGGTGGATGAAAAGGAAGCGTGGGTGCGCCAACCGGTGGACGAATCGCACCTGCGCCCAGGCGGCACCGTGTCCGGCCCGACCATGATGGCGGTCGCCGACACTGCCGCGTATGTAGTGGTTCTCTCGCATATCGGTATCGTGCCGCTGGCAGTCACCAGCAATCTGAACATCAACTTCCTTCGCAAGCCGGAACCCGGCAAGGCTCTGCTGGCCAAGGGCACTCTGCTCCACCTGGGCCGCCGTTCCGTACTGACCGAGGTGCACATCTATTCGGAAGGACAGCTGGGTAAGCCGGTCGCTCATGCGGTCGTCACCTACGCCGTCCCTTCGTCTCACAAGGCATGACGGGCGACGAGGCTGCGGCATTCCTCACGTCCGCACGACGTCGAGCGTACCGTCGACGCAAGAAGG
The DNA here is from genome assembly GCA_016763285.1 of Pseudomonas sp. Classification (GTDB taxonomy): domain Bacteria; phylum Pseudomonadota; class Gammaproteobacteria; order Pseudomonadales; family Pseudomonadaceae; genus Halopseudomonas. Next base: position 15,684 of record JAESUC010000151.1, on the reverse strand, counting down.
CTGTGCTAGTCGCGATGCATCAGTCAACAGATAAGCAACAGAGTTTTTCCGAGGAGCTTAACCATGAAGCGCAAGGCAGGTAGCGTTTGCGAGGCCGTTGACACCCGTATGTCGGTGCGCGGCTTTACTGACCAGCCCGTAGACGGCACCACCATCCGTCGGGTACTGGAAAAAGCCGCGCGTTCCCCTTCGGGCGGCAATCTGCAGCCTTGGTATCTGTATGTCGTAGGGGGTGATGACCTCCAGGCATTCAAGGCCATTATGGCGACTCGGGTGAAAGAGGCGCCCACCGGGGAGGGCCCGGAATACACTGTCTACCCTCCAGGCCTTAAGTCGCCCTACCGAGACTATCGCTTCCAGGTAGGAGAGGACTTGTATGACCTGCTTGGCGTACCACGCGAAGACAAGGTGGGCCGCATGCACTGGTTCGCCCGCAATTATCAGTTTTTCGGTGCCCCGCTGGCCCTGTTCTGCTACGTCGACCGACAAATGGGCCCGCCTCAATGGTCCGACCTCGGCATGTTCCTGCAGACTGTGATGCTGCTGCTTCGCGAGGAGGGCCTGGATTCCTGCGCCCAGGAGTGCTGGAGCCTTTACCACAGAACGTTGAAGAATTTCCTCAATCCGCCAGATGAGCTCATGCTATTTACCGGTATGTCCATCGGCTACATCGATCAGGCGGACCCGGTGAACAAACTGCGCACCCGCCGTGCCGCTCTGCACGACTTCGCCCGATTTCGAGGGATCTGACCTAGCGGCCGGCGCTGATTCCGGAGAGGCCCGGTGGGCCGCCGGCGAGAAGGTGGGGAATGCTCAGAGACGAGCAAATCACTGGGTTCGCATTGCCTTCTTCAGGATCTTGCCGACCGGATTTCGGGGAATGGCATCGATCAGCTTCATCTTCTCCGGAAGCTTGTAGACACTCATCCCCTCCGCTTGCAAGTAAGCGTTGATTTCCTCGAGGGTCGGCGGATCGTACTCATCCATAGGCACCACGCAGACACAAACCCGCTCGCCCATGATCTCGTCTGGCTCGGGGATCACTGCCACGTCGCGCACTTTGTTGAAACTCAGCACAGCATTTTCCACCTCCACGCTAGAGATATTGAACCCCCCGCGGATCACCATGTCCTTCTTGCGATCATAGAAGCCGACATGACAGTCATCCTGCACGATGAATAGGTCCCCAGTGCGGAAGAAGCCGTCAGAAGTGAACGAACGTGCGGTGATATCGGGACGCCGGAAGTAGCCGGCGAACAGCCCCGGGCTGCGGTAGCAAAGCTCGCCGATACCACCCGGTTCGGTGACCTCCTCATCGCCATCACCGAGGATCTTCATCTCGACGCCCGTAACACCGGACGGCCATTCGACGCCTGTCTTGCCCCACCAGGGCAGGTGATCCACACGCCTGTCAAGTTCCGGCACGTCAGCCGGGCCCGCCACCAGGAAAGTGCCCTCGTTCTGACCCCAAATATTGACGATGTCGATGTCCCAGCGCCGCTTGAACTCCTGTATGGACCAGGCCGAGGGCGGCGCCGAGCCGGTGGTGATGGTGCGTACGCTGGAGAGATCTAGCTGGTCCACGTTGGGCAGCTTGACGATCATGTTCAGCATTGCCGGTACCAGGATTGTGTACTGGATACGCTCCGCAACGAGTTGACGCAGCATGATCTCCGGGTCAATCGGATGGTGTAGCACCAGTGTGCCCGCCGCCGCCAGCCAGGGGACGTAGTTCACCCCTACCGCGGTCATGTTGACCAGCGGCGCCACGCACAGGATTCGGTCGCCCTGCTGCAAGCCGCAGGCGGTGGGCACCGTACGGCTCAGATACTCCCAGTTGTTGTGGCTCATGGGGCAGCCCTTGGGATCGGCCTCCGTACCTGACGTCCAGCACAGCGTGAAGATGTCGTTGGCATCCACCTGCACCTTCGGCATCTTTCCGGGCTCGCTTCGGGCGAGGTCACTCAGCTCCCGCAGACCGATGTAGCGCTCAAAGCCGAGCTCCCGCCCCATCGCCTGGTAGTCGAAGCCATGGAAGGTCTCGGCCGAGACATAAAACCTGGCCCCGGTCATTTCCTTGACATAGCCCACATCCTTGCGACGCCATTGCATGGGCAAAGCCGACAGCAACCCACCGGCCTTCGCAACTGCCAGATAAAGCATGGCCAGCTCCCAGACGTTGGGCAACTGCGCCACTAGCAGGTCGTCCCTGCCGAAGCCCCTGCTTGCCAGTCCGGCTGCCACGGCATCTACCGCCCGGCCGAGCTCCGCCCAGGTCAGGCGCTGGGCAGGCGTGCCCACCAACTCCTCCCGGTTGGGCGGGTCCACCACAGCCTCTCTGTCCGGGTGGGCGTCACCGTTGGAGGCAAAGCGATCCAGCAAGGTCTTGTTGCCCCAGTAGCCCTTGCCAGTGTACTTCTCTATCGATTCAGGCTTGTGCAAGATCATCGTCATCGCTCCTCGATCTATCGACTGTTCTCAAATCCCGGCCTTGCAGGAAAATGATGCCCTTCAACCACCCCTAGTAGACTTGCTTCCGTCAGCGCTCCCGTGCAATAGCTGCGGAGCATGAGGGGTCCTGGAATGAATGTCGCAAAGCAGCCGGACAGCGCCGACCCATCTTAAGCCTAATACTCCGCCCGGGATCAAGGCCTCGTCTGTTCCGACGAGTTCGATGGGGGGCGACACCTCAAATCGTCTAATTGGACGAGGCCGCTGTTTCCAGGCTGCTAGACACTGTCCCTAATCTCGCCGCAATCACCGCAATACGCCTCGCCACAACCACAACCACAAAAAGTTCGAGGAGAGCACCATGCAAGCACTGATGCAAGACAGGCCCCTGCTTATTTCGTCGCTGATCGAGCATGCCGCCACCTTTCACCCGGGAACCGAAATCGTCACCAAGACCGTGGAAGGCCCCACACACCGAACCCACTACCACGGACTGCACGGCCGCTCCAAACAGCTAGCCAACGTGCTCAAGACCCTGGGCGTGGCGTTCCAGGACCGGATAGGCACCCTGGCCTGGAATACCTATCGACACTACGAGCTTTACTTCGGGGTGTCCGGTAGTGGCGCCATTCTGCACACGGTCAACCCGCGTCTGTTTCCGGAACAGCTGATCTATATCATCAACCACGCTGAGGACCGGGTGCTGTTCTTCGACCTCTCGTTTGCCGAGATGGTCAAGCAACTGGCCCCGCACCTGGAGACGGTAAAGTCCTTCGTAGTGATGACTGACCGGGAGCACATGCCTGCGATCGACCTGCCAAACCTGTATTGCTACGAAGAGTTAATGGACGCGGCCAGCGATGACTACCAATGGCCACAGTTCGATGAGCGCACCGCCTCTTCGCTGTGCTATACGTCAGGCACCACGGGCAACCCCAAGGGCGTCCTGTACAGCCATCGCTCCACGGTACTGCATTCCTTGGCGCAGGTCGCACCGGACGGCTTTGGACTCAGCAGCCGAACCACGATGATGCCGATCGTCCCCATGTTCCATGCCAACGCCTGGGGTGCGCCTTATTCTGCGCCCATGGCAGGTGCCAAGCTGGTTTTACCCGGGCCACATATGGATGGGGAGAGCCTATACAAGCTGATGAAAGAGGAGAAAGTCACCTCCTCCATAGGCGTGCCCACTGTCTGGCTGATGCTATTCCAGTATGTGGATTCCAACCCCGAGGCCAGCCTGGAAGAACTGAGCCTGAACGATGTCGGCGTGGGCGGCTCGGCACCCCCGATTGCCATGATCGAGCGCTTTCGCCAATCCGGTATCGACATGATTCAGGCCTGGGGCATGACCGAGACCAGTCCGCTGGGGGTGGTCAACAAGCCGCTGCCCAAGCATGACAGTCTCAGCCCGGAAGAGATGGCGAAACTCATAACCAAGGCCGGTCGTGGCGTCTGGGGCGTGGAGCTCAAGATTGTTAACGACGACGGCGAGCGCCTGCCCTGGGACGGCAAGACGCCCGGCCACGTCTATGTAAGGGGCCCCTGGGTTGCCAGCGGCTATTATCGTGAGGGTGAAAGCAAGCTGGACAGCGAAGGCTTCTTCCCCACCGGGGACATCGGCGCTATCGATCCGGATGGCTTCTTGGAACTAGTGGATCGGTCCAAAGACATCATAAAGTCCGGCGGGGAGTGGATTTCCTCCATCGAGCTTGAAAATACCGCTGTATCCCATCCGCAGGTGGCGGAAGCGGCGGTCATCGGCATTGCCCACCCCACATGGCAGGAGCGCCCCTTGCTGATTGCGGTGCTCAAGAATAACGCGACCATCGGCAAGGACGAACTGATGGCCTTTCTTGAGGGGCATGTCGCCAAGTGGTGGCTACCGGATGACATTCTGTTCGTCCAAGAACTGCCCCACACCGCCACCGGCAAGCTGCTCAAGAGCAAGCTGCGCGAAGAGTACGGTGGCTTCAGGCCGACCATCATCGACTGAGTCGGTATGCCGCCAGGCCCCGCCACAGCCGCCACAGCCGCCCGCCATGCACGCGCCGTTTACCCGCACGATGCAGGGGGTAGTCGCGTTTGCCGCCAGCCGGAGCAGGTCGGCGTATTCCGTATTAGGCTCCGCGTAATCTAACGCGAAGCCTTGGCCCGGCTGCAGGGTCGCCACTGGCGCAGAAAGCCTTTCCGCCGTCAGCCGTCAGCCGTCAGCCGTCAGCCGTCAGCCGTCAGGACGATGACCCGGATCGCAGAATCGGATTCAGTTTTATAGACCGCGTTGCCGTAGCGATCCGCCATGATCTGGATCTCGATGGGCGATACCTTCAGCGCCGCCGATGTCTCCGTGGCCTATGCCCTGGTGCTGGCAGAGAAACAGGATATGGCAAGCGGGTTCGGGCCTGGAACTCGATCCTACTGGTAACGGGTCAGGCAACGTGGTGCCTTCAAGCGGGCTCTGCATCGTCAGGAAGAGGCAGCCAGGGCTCAAGGCGTTTCCTGAACGGGTTGCCAAAGAGGACCAGGCCCTCCCGGGCATGGCACCCCCAGACAGCGAAGTCACGGCATCACTCAGGCGGTGTTGCCGCTGCGGCACGCATGCTGAATCTTCGCTAAAAAAGCCAGGATGGCCTCGTTGAAGACATCATTCTGTTCTCCTGCCACCATATGGCCGGCACCGCTAACATCCACCGCATGGGCGCCGGGAATCAGCTGCAGGAAATCCTCGACGCCCTGCTCACTGACGACATCGCTCATCTTGCCCCGCACAAGCAGAGTTGGCGCCTCAATGTTCCGAGCTGCCTCACGCAACCGCTCGACATGACGGACGGACTCCGGTGTGCGATCACCATGGATGAAGGCCGGATCCCAATGCCAGTACAGGCGTTCGTCCGCCCCCACCCGCAGGTTCTTGCGTAGCCCCTCCGGGGAGCGGGGCTTGGCTTTTCGGTGCGGCATATAGCCGTTGACGGCCGCTACTACGTCGTCATAGGAGTCGAAGCCGCCCACGTGTGCGGACATAAACTGACGAATGCGCTGTACCCCTTCCGGCTCGAGCTTGGGCACGATGTCCACCAGCACTAGCCCTTGGACGGGCAGATATTCCGATTCTCCGCAAGCTAGCAGGGAACTAATGCCCCCCAGGGAGGCGCCAATCAGCACAGGTGGCTGCTCAAGGTTCGACACAATGGCTTGTACATCTTCCGCGAAGCGGTCAAGGCGGTAGTCACCTTCAGAGCACCAGTCGCTTTCGCCGTGGCCACGCATATCCACGGTCATCGCCCGGTAACCATTTCCCGCCAGGATGCGGGTCAGTTCGCCCCAAGAATGCCGGGTCTGGCCGCCACCATGAAGCAAGACCACTGGCGGACCTCCAGGCTCGCCGGCTACGTCAGCGACAAGCCTGAGCCCCGCGGCGCCGTTCAGATGAATTCGTTGCAATGGATTTTTCTCCGCTATGGACCCCGGCCGTGAATTGGCAGAGATCGCTGTTCGCTGCAAGCTTAACGATCGCTTGCTATCAACGCCATGATGCCTATCTCATACTGCAAACCGGCATTAGGGCGTCCTCATTAACTGGACGCTTTTCCACTGCCTCAAAATCAGCCCCCAGTCGCGAGCGTCCTGCTCCAGTACAGCGGTCTCCGGTTCAAGCAGTACCTGAGAGTAGGTCTTAGCCTGAGCGTCGAGGTGAAGCGAGCTGAAGCTCCAACCATCATTCAGAGACTGCGCCAATAGGAATAGGAAATTGATGCCATGGATGGCCGGCCGTGGATAGGCAGTTACCACTTCCAGGGCCGGCGGCAGGCTTCCAGGTTGACCCCTCCGGCATTGGTGACGACTTTGATGCGCTTGTCGACAATCTCCCTGACCCAGGGCTTCATGACACGGCCGATAAAGTCCGTGGCATAACCCCTTCGACGTCTCGAGAGCGCGCCTTGGCGAGAACCGGCACGGTAATTTGCGCGAGGTAATCCAGGAGCAAATAGTCCACGTTCCCGTCGCGTATGAGCTGTTTCGGCCCCAGGGTGGTGTCGCCCCAGTAGCCGGAAGCACCGCCGATTCTTATAACCCTCTCTGACATTTCAACCTCGCCTCACGTGCTGGAACGATTGTCCGGAGGCCAGTAGAAGCCCTTACAGGCCAAGCTGCCGAGACGCCAGGTCGCGCATGATTTCCTCGGCGCCACCGCCGATGGCGTTGACCCGCACTTCCCGGTAGATGCGCTCAGATTTGGGCCCGCGCAGGAAGCCGGCGCCACCCAGAATCTGCACGGCTTCCCGGGCACAGTACTCCATGGTCAGCGTGCTCTGGTTCTTGAGCAGGCACACGTCGGCCACAGGGTTACCGCCCTGCTCGACGTTCCAGGCCAGCTTCTCCAGATATGCCTGGCTGGCCTCGATCCGCATGTACATGTCTGCCAGCTTGTGCCGAACCACCTGATGCTCGATCAGAGCGCGGCCGAAGGTCTCGCGCTGGCGGGCATAGCTCACCACCTCCTCATAGGCCGCCCGGGAGAAGCCGATACAACTTGCCGCAAGAAATATACGCTCGGAGTTGAAGTTATTCATGATGATCTTCGAGCCCAGGTTTTCTTCCCCCAGCAGGTTGCCGACGGGTACCCGGCAATCCTCGAAGTACAGGGTTGCAGTATCCGAGCACCACCACCCCATCTTCCGGTCCAGGGGGGTGCGAGTGAAGCCAGCAGTGTCCCGGTCGATCACCAACACGGAGATACCCTTATGCCCCGCCTCGCCGGTACGTACGGCCACGGTGTAGGTATCTGCGCGCATGCCTGAGGTGATGAAGGTCTTGGACCCGTTGACCAGATAATGATCGCCATCCCGTTTCGCGGAGGTCTTCAGTGCCGCGACGTCCGACCCCCCGCCGGGCTCGGTAATCGCCAGGGCGCTGATGGCCTCCCCAGCGAGGATCGGAGGTAGTACCCGTCGCTTCAACTCCTCGGAACCATATTTGACAATGGGCGGCACCCCTATTCCATGGCTCATCAGACTGGCGGAAACACCGCCACAGCCGGCCATGGCGAGCTCCTGCGCGGCGATGATCATGTAGAACAGATCCGCTTCGATGCCCCCGTACTCCGGCGGATACCCCAGGGGAATCAGACCAATATCGGCGGCTTTCCTGTACAGCTCTCGTGGGAACGTGCCGGCTTCGTCCCATTCGCTGACGAAGGGCTCGATTTCCCTGCGAACGAACGCACGCACCGAATTCCGGAAAGCCTCGTGTTCAGCGGTGTAAAACGGACTGCTCGTCATCATGGGTCTTCCTCGGTTATTGCTGCTCAGACGAACGATCGTAGTGTGGGCCGGGCATAAAACTCATTTCGTTATCCTTTTGTCTCAGTCACCCTGAGGCTAGACCTAACAGTTGGTCAAATTCAAGGTAGACATCAGAATAACTTAACCGCTACACGTGGGCGAGTGGGAGGAAGCAGGCGTCTTCCCCCCTCGCGAGCTGTTCCGGAAGATGGGCGCCAGGGCTTCCTTGGCATTACCAATGCCTGAGCGCTTTGGCGGCATGGGGCTCGACTGGAGGTACGAGCCGACCTTTTACGAATCGATGAGAGAAGTAAACTGCGGTTCCATCCCCATGGCGGTCGGCGTTCAAACCAACATGGCCACGCCGACCTGGCCAAGATCGGCTCTGACGAACTGCGCAAGGAATTTCTGGCGCCAGCTATCGCCGGTGACTACGTAGCCTGTATCGGTGTCTCTGAACCGGGGGCCGTGACGTCTCTCTCTTGACAGGTGGGGATATTCAAAAATTGGCCCGTTTTATAACAGTCCCAGCATTGACGGCCACCTGGGTACTGGTCGGTACCGACCCACCGAAAGCCTGGCGCCGCGGCAGGACACCTCAGACGATCCCCAAACGCCGGGCGATAGCTACAGCCTGGGTCCGGCTGCTGGCGCTCAGCTTGGAATTGATGTTGCGCAGATGGGTTCGAACAGTGCTGTCCGAGACGAAAAGCTTTTCTGCCATGGCACTATTGGAATAGCCTTCGGATAGTAGGTGCAGCACGCGGAGTTCCTGACGGGTGAGAGGGTCCAGCAGGGGTTTTTCCGGCTCGCACCCAGGGGCCTGCTCGTGGATTTCCGGGCCGAAGGCATCCAGCAGTGCCAGGATATAGCTGGCCAGAATGGGCTCCGTGCGCGCCCCCTGCTCCCTGATCGCCTGCGAGTATAGCAACGCCAGCATGCCGGCTGCCGCGCCTTCGTCCACGATCAGTCGCAGGTAGCCTTGCAGCGCTGCCACGTGCAGCACATTGCCCATGAGATCAAGCGCTTCGCGCAGGCGTGCGCTCCGGTGGAAAGCAATAGCCTTGAGCAGTTTAAGCTTCAGCGCCCGGCGAAAGCGTTGTTCCTCGTTGGCCCTCGCCAGCTCCCGCTCCAGCTCGTTCAGAGCCTTGTCCGGATCACCGACGGCGATATCCAAGCGGATCTCCGCCAGTTTACGATATTCCAGATCATTCGCAGGAAGCCGAAGGGTTTGCACCCGCTGCCATAGGTCGGCATCACCGGCCCGGTCCAATTCCTGACGGGCAGCCTCGTAACGCCGTTGCAGTAGCAGCAAACGAGAGCGCTCCAGCCGTGAGGTAGCAACTACGCGGCTCAGATTGCGGACGTGGCCCAGATGTTCCAGCTCGGTGAGAAGGCGGAATGCCTGGTCGATTTCGCCCTTGCAGAAGGCAATCCGCGCCAACATGATATCGCTCAGCAACATATGATCTGGCAGGCCCACATCTCTGGCCAGTGGGCCGTAGACATGCAGTAGCCGAGCTGCCAAGTCCAGTTGGTTCTGTTCGTAAATGGCACCGGCGTGGAGCACACCTGCCCAGGCGTTGCCATTGGCCTGACTGAATGAGGATGTCTGTCTGCTGGCCCCGACAGCCAGGCGGAAGCGGGCAGCGGCCTGACGCTGGCGGCCCTCCTGCATATCAATGATGCCTTCCACGGTCTCCGAATACATCATGTTGAACGAGCTGGCGTAGGTCCCCTGAGCATTCCGGGCCCCATCCAGTAGCTGACGGGCCTTATCATAAAGCCCCATTACCGAATAGCTGCTGGCCATGGAGTTGATCAGCGCCATGTCGGCAAAGGGTTGGCAGGTAGGTAGTTCCGGGCGGCCACGCTCGCCGACCTCGATAGCCTCTTCCTGCCGGTCCATCATCACCAGGGTGAGCGGCCGAATTGCCAACACGTGGGGGCGAATATGCGGACTGGAGGACCGCCCCAGCCCGGTCTCATCAAGCATCTGCAGCGCCTCGGTCGGGCCGCGAGTGAAGCACAAAGCCCATACCCACACCATTTGAAGATCTTCGTCCGGTTGCAATCGTTCCGACGGGATGCTGCTGAGCCATTTCGACAACAATCGCATTCGGCCCTGGGAAAGCAGGCTGGCCGCGTGCATCCGCAGCAATCCGAGCGCTCGCCCGTAGTCGCCGCCCTCCAGGGCGTGGTCAATCGCCGGTACCGGCCGGTTTCGTTCTTCATACCACTGAGATGCCGCGAGGTGGAGGGCTGGAATTTCTTGCGGATGCTCGGCGTTCAGCTGGGCCTTGAGGAACTCGGCAAACAGACTGTGGTAACGGTAGCTGTTTTCGTCATCGTCCAGCGGGGTGAGAAAGATATGGTTAGTCGCCAGATGGGAGAGAATCGCCTCGACGGCTACATCCGGCAACAGCGCCTGACAGATCGAGGCGTTCAGGTGACGGAGGATGCTGGTGCGTAAGAGAAACTCTCGAACAGGGCGAGATTGCAAGGCGAGGACATCGTAGGCCAGATAGTCGGAAATGGTCTGGTTGGCGCCCGAAAAACGCTCGACAAACGCCTCAGGGGAGTCATGGTTTTCCAGTGCCAAAGAGGCTAACCATAGTGCGGTCACCCAGCCCTCCGTTCGGTCATGGATGCGGGTCAGCTCGTCCTGCGTCAGCGCCAGGTGACGCCTGTAGATCAGAAAATCGCTGGTCTCCTCGACCGTGAACCTGAGCTGACGAGCGTCGATTTCAAGAAGCTGGCCCCTGGCCCGCAGCCGACCCAGGCCAAGTTCAGGCAGGTTCCGCGTGCCGAGTATGAACTGGCCACGCCGCGGCAAGTGCTCCACGATCTCCCTGATTAGACCCAGGATCGAAGCGTCCTGGACGCGTTCGAAGTCATCAAAGAAGAGCGCGAAGGCAGACTGGTGTTCCGATAGTCGTGCGACGATATCCAGCGCAGCGTCGCCCGTTGAGGTAAACCCGGGAACCTCGGAAGAAATATCCTTTCCGCCATCCTGTGTCAGCCGTGAGACTGTGGCATTGAGATACCAAAGGAAACGGGAAACGTCATTGTCTGCATCGTCCAGGGTCAGCCAGGCGGTGACTATTCCCTGACTTTCCATGTGCTTCATGCATTGGCTCATGACGGTGGTCTTGCCAAATCCGGCGGGCGCACGGACCAGCACAAGACGCGCAGCAGAGGCACCCAGCATCTTGTCCATCACCGCGGCGCGTGGCACCTGCGCCGCCCGTGACGTCGGGGGACTGAGTTTGCTCGTCATGAGGATCCGCGCGGTGGAAGCAACTGCCATGGCGATGTGTCCTTGGAATGCCTCAATAACCTTGTACAGGTTTTAGGCATGCCTGGTAAGAGGCCTTCCTTGAAGCGCTATAGCCCGTTGGGGCGCTAATCACACCTTCCCGGCTTTTCAGGATCATACTCACCGCAAATTCGCCAGTCCATGCCGACATTCGTCGGATACGACGATGCCAGGTACCGGAGAAGCATCTAACGTGGGGTACTCAAGGGGTTTGCGTCCAGCTCAGATGTAAAACCAAGGGTACTCCCTCCCAGCGGAAAAAACCCGTGAGACAAGAAAGGAAACGCTATGAAGCTTGATTTTTCAATCAGTGCGGTGGTGACCGGCGGCGCCTCCGGCATCGGCGAGGCAGTGTCCCGTCGCCTGGCGGCATCCGGCGTCAAGGTGGCGATTTTTGACTTCAACGAGGAGCGTGGGGAAGCCATCGCTGGGGAGTTAGGTGGCGTGTTTTGCAAGGTGGACGTAACTTCTGAGATAGCCGTTGACGCCGGCTTTGAACGAGCCCGTGCATCCATAGGCCAGGAGCGCATCCTGGTCAATTCTGCGGGTACCGGCAACGCCCACAAGACGGCGAGTCACGCCAAGCAGACTGGTGAGATCAGGCATTTCCCGCTGTCTGAGTTCGAGAGAATTATCCAGATCAACCTGATCGGCAGCTTCCGCTGTGCCGCCAAGAGTGCCGCCGGAATGCTGGATCTCGACGGCGGGACAGACGGTGAGCGCGGCGTCATCATTAATATCTCCTCCGTCGCTGCCCAGGACGGCCAGATTGGTCAGGCTGCGTATGCTGCTTCCAAGGCCGGCCTGGTCGGCATGACCCTGCCCATGGCCCGGGATCTGATGGAAGAAGGTGTGCGGGTCAACACCATCATGCCGGGGCTGATCAACACCCCGTTGATGAAAGGCCTGCCACACAACGTGAGAGATGCGTTGGCAGGGTCTGTGCCTTTCCCCAAACGGCTAGGAGAGCCGGACGAGATTGCCAGCCTGGTTGAGCTGATGGTGACTAACGGCTACTTCAACGGCGAAAGCGTTCGCCTGGATGGCGCTATCCGTATGGCGCCCCGCTAGCAGACCGAAACGGTACACAGTGACCTTCAACGGTGTCGGAGGCAGGGTGAGCGCAGGAAACGCCCCCATTCTCCAGTCCAACCCGGTTTGTCATTCTGGCCGAATCATAGCGGAATCAAACGCGCCGCCGAGCGGCCAAAACGAGGATATAAACATGGCAGAAGCTTACATCGTCGCCGCAACACGTACCGCCGGTGGCCGTCGGGGCGGCCGCCTCTCCGGGTGGCACGCCACCGACCTGGCCGCGTTCGTGCTCAATGACCTGGTGGAGCGTATAGATGCGGACCCCAAGTTGATCGACGACGTCATCATGGGCTGCGTCATGCAAGTAGGAGAGCAGTCCAACAACATCGCCCGCAATGCCGTCCTGGCTTCGAGGCTGCCCGAGTCGGTGCCGGGGATCTCGGTTGACCGTCAATGCGGCAGCTCACAGCAGGCCCTTCACTTTGCGGCGCAGGCGGTAATGTCCGGCACCCAGGACGTAGTGATCGCCGCCGGCATCGAGAGCATGACCCGCACCCCTATGGGCTCCAACCTGTTTCTCGCTCAGAAAGCCAACATGGCGGAGCATTACATGGGGCAGAATATCCGCAAGCGCTATCCGGACGTGCCCGAGTTCAGCCAGTTCATGGGCGCCGAGATGATGGCCAACAAATACGGGCTCAGCCGGGAAGATCTGCACAAATTTGCGTTGGAAAGCCACACGCGCGCCATTGCCGCCACGGAAGCGGGCAGGTTCGAGAAGGAAATCCTGCCGGTGCCGGTCAACCTTGCCGAAGGCGGCCCGATGGACGAGATGCACCGGATAGATGAAGGCATCCGCTTCGATGCCACCCTGGAAGGCATCGCATCGGTCAGGCCACTACAGGATGGCGGTTATATCAGCGCCTCGGTGGCCAGTCAGATCTGCGACGGCGCCAGTGGAGTGATGGTCGTTAGTGAGAAAGGCCTCAAGGCTCTGGGCGTGGAGCCACTGGCCCGGATCCATCACATGAGCGTAATCGGGCATGATCCCGTGATCATGCTGGAAGCGCCATTGCCGGCCACCCAGGCCGCCTTGAGGAAAACCGGCATGCACATCAACGACATCGACCTGTTCAAGGTGAACGAGGCCTTTGCCTCATTGCCGCTGGCATGGCTACAGGCCACCGATGCCGATCCGCAGCGCATGAACGTAAATGGCGGCGCCATCGCTCTGGGCCATCCGCTGGGCGCTTCCGGCACCAAGCTGATGACCACCCTGCTACACGCTCTCCATGATCGTGGCGGTCGCTATGGCCTGCAGACTATGTGCGAAGGTGGCGGCATGGCCAACGTAACCATCATCGAGCGGCTGTGATGGCCCTGTGATGTAAAAAGGCAGCAGGGGACGGGTTGCCCTCACCCCTTCGCTCGCTGCAACTCAATCGGCATGGCAACCAGTGCACGCGAAAGCCGCCTCCCGGAATCGACCGTTCCGAACCCGGCGCTATGCAACAACATGCAAAATGTCAGAGAGCGCGCGAAATCACCTCTTTCATGATCTCCTTGGTGCCGCCGTAGATTCGTTGAATGCGGGCATCGGTGTACATACGGTCAATCAGGTACTCGTTCATGTAACCGTAGCCGGCAAACAGCTGCAGACACTCATCGATCACGCGGCACTGGTGCTTGCTGCCCCAGAGCTTGGCCATGGACGCCTTGGTGGTGTCCAGCCTGCCTTCCAGCATGTCCTCGATACACGCGTCGATAAAGGCCCGGCCGACCTTTATAAAGTCGCCGCCGGCGCCGCCATATTCTTCTGGAATATCCGTGCATAGGAGCCCCATCTCTCCCACCTTGCGCCACATCTCGTGGCCCACATTGCCCCGCTTGCGGGCTTCTTCATTTTGAGGCGCCATTTCGGCGTCCAGGAAGCGACCTACAGAGTCACGGAACATGGAAAGCTCTTCGTCTTGCCAGCTCGGCGTAAAATCAATCGAGATCGTACAGTCCTCGGTTATGAATCGTTAAAGGGCGCGGATCAGATCCTCCGGAAGACCCCAGCTGGAAAGAATGTCAGCGGGATTCGCTAGCGGCGCGGCAGGCGGGGCAGGCGCAGCTGAAGGCGTCCTGCTGAAACGGGGCGCGGGCGCTGGCTGGTAGTATCCGCCAGATTCGACAAAGGTATGGCGCGCCTGATTGTGCGGATGCAGGGGCGCCTCGTCCCAGTCCAGAACCGGCGCAAAGCACGCGTCGGTGCCTTCCAGGATCTCGCACCACTCGTCCCGGGTGCGAGCCTTGAAGACATCCGCCAGCTTGAGCTTGAGCATTGGCCACTGACGCGGGTCCATCTGGGGCTCGAAGGCTTCCCTTTGCAGCCCACAACGCTCGAGAAGTTCGGCATAAAACTTCGGTTCGATCGCCGCCACCGCCACATACTTACCGTCGGCGCATGTATAGACATCATAGAAGTGGGCGCCCCCATCCAGCAGGTTCTCGCCCCGGTTGTTGCTCCACTGCCCCATCGCGTTAAAGCCATACATCATCGAAGACAACAGGGCCGCGCCATCGGTCATGGCAGCATCAACCACCTGCCCCTTGCCGGATTTGCCGGCCTCCAGCATGGCCGCAAGCACACCAACGGTCAGCAGCATGCCGCCACCACCGAAGTCGCCTACAAGGTTCAGGGGAACCACCGGTGCCTCATTGGCGCGGCCGATGGCGTGAAGGGCGCCGCTGATGGCGATGTAGTTCATATCGTGACCGGCAGCCTGCGACAGCGGCCCGTACTGACCCCAACCGGTCATGCGGCCAAACACCAGAGCCGGATTGCGAGCCAGGCACTCGTCCGGTCCCAGGCCAATTTTTTCCATCACGCCGGGGCGGAAGCCTTCAATTAGCGCATCTGCCTTCTCCACCAGCTTCAGAACCGCCTCGACGCCTTCCGGCTGTTTCAGGTCAAGGCAGACCGTAGCCCGGTTACGAGAGAGAATGTCATATTTCCAGGCGCCATCGTGCCCGGCATTGGGCCGGTCAATTCGGATAACCTCGGCGCCCATGTCCGCCAGCATCATGCCGCAGAAGGGAGCCGGGCCGAGCCCGACCATTTCGATAACGCGCTTGCCTTTCAGTGGACCCGACATAGTCACAGCTTTCCTCGTAATCTGAGCCAGCTCGTGCAACTAGCGTAGAGAACAGTGTACGTAGCTTCGCAAGAGATCATCATCGTCGGAACCGACGAAGTACTGGCGCGCAAACCCGAACCGATATCGGTCCGCGCTACGTCAGGACTAGGCCAAGCACGGAGGGATATCAGCTTCTATCCGATTAAGCTGCCAATGGACTGCGCCACAAACTGTAGTGGTCAACTGATTCCGGACAGTGGATAAAGTTTTTCCTCTGCCTTGGCAGGTGCTAGACCATCATTGAATTGATGTGGTCTCAGCCAGTTGTAGCGTGTCATCAGGTAATAACTGATGTCTCGTTGTGCTTCGTTGAACGTGGTGTATCCGGTGCTTGGTATCCATTCTGACTTCAAGCTGCGAAACAGTCTTTCCATGGGCGCGTTGTCCCAGCAGTAGCCCCGTCGGCTCATGCTTT
>JAESUC010000016.1 GCA_016763285.1 Pseudomonas sp. | reverse complement strand
GAGCTGGCCGAGCTGAGCGAGCAGCTGGCCGAGATGGAGCTGCGCAGCGAAACCGAACAGCAGCAACTCACCGACCTGAGCGACAGCCTGCAGCAGGAACGTGAAACCCTGCATGCACTGCACCAGGAGCGGGATATCCGCCGTGGCGAAATCCAGCGCCAGAGTGGCCGCCTGGCCTCCCTGGAAGCCCTTCAGCAGGCAGCGCTGGACCAGGGGCAGGGTGTACAGCAATGGTTGCGCGATCAGGGCCTGCAGCATCTGCCGCAACTGGCTGGACAACTGCAGGTCGACAGTGGCTGGGAGCGCGCAGTGGAAACCGTGCTGGCCGACGATCTGCAGGCCGTTAGTCTGGACACGCTGGACAGCATGGCCGACAGCCTCGCCGGTTTCGATCAGGGTAGCATCCGCCTGATCGAGGGCAATGGCGCAGCAGGTCAGGCTCCCTCACCGGGTGACCGCTCGTTGCTGGGCAAGGTCCGGTGCCCCCTGGACCTGTCGCCCTGGCTGGCCAGCATCCAGACGGCCGAGACCCTGGACGAGGCCCTGGCCGGCCGCAGCGCCCTGGCCGATAACGAATCCATCATTACCCCCGCCGGCCATTGGCTGGGTCGCAACTGGCTGCGTTACCAGCGCGGGGAAGAAAGCGAGTCCGGTGTCCTCGCCCGCCAACAGGAAATCGACAGCCTGCTGGCCAACGTGGAGGAGCAGGAGCAGCGCCTGGAGCAGGACAATCTGCGCGTGGAAGAGCTGCGCGAGCGTATCCGTCAGCTGGAGCAGCAGCGCGACAGCCTGCAACAGGGGCTGGCCAGCCAGAGCCGTGAGCAGGGCGACCTGAAGGCCAAGTGGTCCGCGCGCCAGGTCCGCCTTGAGCAGGTCAACGCCCGGCGGCAGCGCATCACCGATGATCTCGAGGACATCCGCGCCCAGCGGACCGAGGAACAGGAGCAGGTCGGTGAAGCGCGGCTGACCCTGCAGGCCGCCCTGGACCGCATGGCCGATGATGCCGGCCAGCGCGAGGAGCTGTTACGCCAGCGCGACCAGGTCCGCGAGAACCTCGATCAGGCGCGTCAGCATGCCCGCCAGCACAAGGACCGCCTGCATCAGCTTGAGCTGCGTGTGCAATCACTGCGCGCCCAGCACGACTCCACCAGCCAGGGGCTTGAACGCCTCGGCGTGCAGGTGGAGCGTCTGGCCGAGCGCCGCGAGCAGCTGCGCATGACCCTGGAGGAAAGCCAGGCACCGGAAGACGATCAGCGCATCGAACTGGAAAGCCTGCTCGAGCAGCGGGTGCAGGTCGAGCAGGAACTGGGCAACGCCCGCCAGGCCCTGGAAACTGTCGATCAGCTCATGCGCGACCAGGATCGTCGCCGCACCCAGGCCGAGCAGCAGGCCCAGGTGCTGCGCAGCCAGCTTGACGAGCAGCGCCTGGCCGCCCGGGACCTGCAGACCCGGCGCCAGGGCCTGCAGGAGCAACTGCTGGAAGCCGGCTACGATCTCAAGTCGGTGCTCGAACTGCTCCCCGAAGACGCCACCGAGGCAGCCTGGGAACAGCAGCTGGCGCAACTGGATGCGCGCATCCAGCGCCTGGGCGCGATCAACCTGGCAGCGATCGACGAGTATCAGCAGCAGTCCGAACGTAAACGCTATCTCGACGCCCAGAATGCCGATCTGGAAGAGGCGCTCAGTACGCTGGAGCAGGTGATCCGCAAGATCGACCGGGAAACCCGTAGCCGCTTCAAGGAAACCTTCGACAAGGTCAACCACGGTCTGCAGTCGCTGTTTCCCAAGGTGTTCGGTGGCGGTCACGCCTATCTGGAGTTGACCGGGGACGACCTGCTGGATACCGGCGTGACCATCATGGCGCGGCCACCCGGCAAGAAGAACAGCACCATCCATCTGCTCTCCGGTGGCGAGAAGGCCCTGACGGCTATTGCACTGGTGTTCTCGATCTTCCAGCTGAACCCGGCCCCGTTCTGCATGCTCGACGAGGTCGATGCACCACTGGATGACGCCAACGTCGGGCGTTATGCACGACTAGTTAAAGAGATGTCTAAGCGCGTGCAATTCATTTACATTACGCACAACAAGATAGCGATGGAGATGGCCGATCAACTCCTGGGCGTCACTATGCATGAACCGGGATGTTCACGGCTTGTCACAGTCGATGTGGAAGAGGCGGCCGCACTGGCTGCGCTATAAAGTTGACGCCCGGCATGCTAGTGTCAATGGTTAACATGTGGTCCGCACAACGGCGGGCCCCAGTTCAGAATTAGTAGACAGGATCAGGATATTCATGGATTTCGGTTTGCGTGAGTGGCTTATCATTATTGGCCTTCTGGTGATCGCAGGTATTCTGTTTGATGGCTGGCGGCGCATGGGCGGCCGCTCGCGTATCCGCTTCAAGCTGGAGCGCAACCTGCAGGATCTGCCGGAAGAGGAGGGCAGCAACGAACTGCTGGGGCCGCCGCGGGTGATTGGGCGCCATGAGCGGGAAGAGCCATCGCTGACCGATGACCTGCCGATCCTGCCCGAGGCCGACGAAATCCGTGAGCCGCCACCCCGTCGCCAGCCCGAACAGGTCGGCCTGGACCTGGAAGAGCCAGTACCGGTACTGCTCGATCCCCTCGCCGAACCGCGCGCCACCGAAAAGCCCGAGCGCAAGCCTACGGCCCGCCCTGACAAGAAAGCCGCCAGCGCTGAGCACGAACCCGCCGCCCCGGCCAAAGAGCCGGCACCGGTGCAGGAAGTGCTGGTCATCAACGTGGTGGCCCGCGACGAGGAAGGTTTCGCCGGCTCGGCCCTGCACCAGAGCATTCTGGAAAGCGGCCTGCGCCACGGCGACATGAACATCTTCCATCGCCACGAGAGCATGAGCGGCAATGGAGATGTGCTGTTCTCCATGGCCAACGCCCTCAAGCCCGGTGTGTTTGATCTGGACGAGATGGACAGTACTCGCGTGCGCGCCGTCAGCTTCTTCATGGGCCTGCCCGGCCCACGCCACCCCAAGCAGGCCCTGGACCTGATGATCGCCGCCGCCCGCAAACTGGCCCACGAGCTCGGCGGCGACCTCAAGGACGAACAACGCAGCGTCCTCACTGCCCAGACCATCGAACACTACCGGCTCAGAATCGCCGAATTCGAGCGCAAGCACTACGCCCTGCGCCGCTGAAGCCTTCGCGGCGGGGCCGCCGCTCCCACCGGATCGGTGTACTCACCAGGCAAACCTCAGTCTCGCAAGCAGGCACCAACCTGGTAGGAGCGGCCGCCTGGCCGCGAAGCGGGATGCACGGTGCCAGACCCCATCGCGGCGGGGCCGCCGCTCCCACCGGTCACTGCTCTCACCAGGCAAACCTCAGTCTCGCAAGCAGGCACCAATCTGGTAGGAGCGGCCGCCTGGCCGCGAAGCAGGATGCACGGTGCCAGACCCCATCGCGGCGGGGCCGCCGCTCCCACCGGTCACTGCTCTCACCAGGCCGCCGCTTCTAACGCGTTAACTTCAGCGCAACCGCTACAGCCAAATCGCATCCCAATGCGGGTAATCTCCGACACTCTCAGCCAACCCGGCCCGCAGAGGATTGCGGATGATGTACCGCGCCATGCGTCGCAGATCGTCCTCCTGGCGCAATGCATGGTCATGGTAACCGGGTTGCCAGCTCAGCTTGGATATCTGCCGTGACGAGATTGACTTTACGCGCCCCATCAGAGAGTCCAGCCGGTCCCCCTTCAACTGCACCAGCCAGTGAAGGTGGTCAGGCATTACGACGAAGGCGTGGCTTTCAACATTGCCGACCGCGTGCTGATGAGCAAGGATTTGAATGAGACTGCGGGCTGCGTAAATATCCGCGAACACTGGCGCGCGGTGCTGAGTGACAGTAGTTAACAGATAGAATCTTCCCGGCTCCGAGGTGCGGCCGAGTCTTAGCCGATGGCTACCGGTCCTGAGCTGTGGCGGCATTGTCATCATCCGTGATGTATCTCCCCAGACCTTAGCGGCATGGAGGCCTTTGGTAGAAGTATCGCGTGCCTGGCTTGTGAACTGGCGCACAGCGTTATCACCAAACTCAAACCCCATCGCGGCGAGGCCGCCGCTCCCACCAAAACCCTCAGCACCGGGCACAAAGCATCCTGGTAGGAGCGGCCGCCTGGCCGCGAAGCAGACTGCACGGTCTCGCAACCCTTCGCGGCGGAGTCGCCGCTCCCACAGTGCCGCCGCTCCGACCAGCCATGCTCCAGCCGTTTCCCTGAGCCGTACCTGCCATCCAGCCCTGACGCCAATGCCCCCCATTGGTTACAATCACCCCATCTAATCCGACCGATGATGGCCATGACCGATTTTACCGATGCCGCTGCCCGCGCCACCGAGCTGCGCAAGCAGATAGACCAGCACAATTACCGCTACTACGTACTCGACGAGCCGGCGATACCCGATGCCGAGTACGACCGTCTGTTCAACGAATTGCGCAGCCTCGAGGAGCAGTACCCCGATCTGGTCACTTCGGACTCGCCGACTCAGCGGGTGGGCAGTCAGCCATCGCCGTCGTTCAGTCAGGTCCAGCATGAAGTGCCCATGCTCAGCTTGGCCAATGCCTTCAGCGACGATGATCTGCATGATTTCGACCGGCGGATGCGCCAGCGGCTGGAGGGTGACGCCGGGGTGGAATACGTCTGTGAGCCCAAGCTCGATGGCCTGGCGGTCAGCCTGCTCTACGAAGACGGTGTCCTGGTGCGCGGTGCGACGCGGGGCGACGGTACCACCGGGGAGGACGTGACCAGCAACATCCGCACCGTGCGCAATATCCCGCTCAAGCTGCAGGGCAGCGGCTGGCCGGCGGTGCTTGAGGTACGGGGTGAGGTATACATGCCCCGGGCCGGTTTCGAGCAGCTCAACGAGCGTGCCCGTGACGAGGGCAGCAAGACCTTCGCCAACCCCCGCAATGCCGCTGCAGGCAGTCTGCGCCAGCTGGACTCGCGCATCACTGCGCAGCGCCCGCTGGAGTTCTGCGCGTACGGCTATGGCCGCGTAGAGGGTGGTGAGCTGCCGGATAATCAGCACGAGATTCTGCTGAAGGTGCGCGACTGGGGACTGAAGATCAACACTGAGATGCGCCTGGTCGATTCCGTGCAGGGTTGCCTGGATTACTACCGGATGCTCGGTGAAAAGCGCGACAGCCTGGCCTATGACATCGACGGTATCGTGTTCAAGGTCAACAACCTCGACCAGCAGCAGGCCCTGGGCTTTGTTGCCCGTTCACCGCGCTGGGCCATCGCGTTCAAGTTCCCGGCCCAGGAGGAGATCACCGAGCTGCAGGATGTGGAGTTCCGCGTCGGGCGCACCGGGGCCGTGACACCGGTGGCGCGTTTGCGTCCGGTG
>JAESUC010000150.1 GCA_016763285.1 Pseudomonas sp. | reverse complement strand
TGCCATTGCCGCGACTGCCAGCGCGCTGCGGGTGCACCTGCGGTTTCCTGGGCCATGTTCCCTGAAAGCGCCCTGACAGTGACGCAGGGAACCCCTAGAACGATCAATTCATCAGGTGCCGCCATGCGCAGTTTCTGCGCCAAGTGCGGCAGTGGTCTGTTCTACCGCAATGAAACCTTCCTGCCCGGGATCGTGGATGTGCAGACGGCGACGCTGGATGCTCCTGACGCATTGCCGCCGAGTGTGCAGATCCAGGTCGCCGAGCGGCTTGGCTGGATGCAGCACATGCAAGAGCTGCCGGCGTTTACACGCTTTCCTGACTAGTCCGGCCGGGTCCATCAGGGCCTTGCAGTGGTAAAAATGTGACCGAATAGTCAGATTTGGATATGCTAAGGTTTGGTTTTTGCATGCAGTGCGTAGCGCGGGGCATGTCATTCAGGTATTGAGGAGATAGCGTTTGAACTTTGATGATGTGGTCCTGGGGCGTCGCAGTATTCGAGCATTCAAGCAGCAGCAGGTAGCGCGCGGGGTGATCGAGGAGGTTATCGCTCTTGCCACCCGGGCGCCGTCTTCGATGAATAGCCAGCCATGGCATCTGCATGTGCTGACAGGTGAGCCCCTGGATCGTATCCGTGCCGAGAATACCGAGCGCATGCTCACGGGCGTGCCGCCCTCCAAGGAAAGCAGGGGTACCGGCAGCTATGAGGGCGATCATCGGAACCGGCAGGTCGAGATAGCAGTGCAACTGTTCCAGGCCATGGGCATCGCCCGGGATGACAAGGACAAGCGTCAGGACTGGATACTCAGGGGTTTTCGCCAGTTCGATGCGCCGGTATCCATCGTGGTGACCTATGATCGGGTCCTGCGCGAAGGGGATATCGCCCAGTTCGATTGCGGCGCCCTGGTAAACGGGTTGGTCAACGCAGCCTGGTCCAGAGGACTTGGGTGCGTGGTCAACAGTCAGGGCATCATGCACTCGCCGGTGGTGCGTGAGCACGCGGGTATTCCCGAGGATCAGGTGATCATGATCTGCGTGGCCATGGGCTATCCGGATGAAAGCTTTCCGGCCAACGCTGTCGTTTCCCGGCGTCGCCCGGTGGACGAGGTGGCGACCTTTGTCGGTTTTACCGAGGCGACAGGACAGGCTCATTAAGGTAATGCAAAAATGGACAAGGCCGGCTGGGCCGCTACCTGAATGCAGGAGGCATGTCGTAGAATATGCAACTGGTTAGCATTCACATTCAGGGGCTGCTCAGCATGGCCGTAACCTCAGGGAAATAGAGGATTCATGTCTTTAATACCCAAACAATCCAATGACCACGGTGCCGCCAGCTCAACGGCATCGCCCGGAAAACATGCCAACCTGCTGATCACGCTGGTATGCCTGCTCTTGGTGCTGCTGGGCGCGCGGACGGCGCTTCTGGGAGCATGGCTGGATACCATCCTGATTGCCTGCGGGCTCGGCACCACCTTGATCTTCCGTTACCTCTACCTGGGCAGAGGTAGTCTTGGTGCGCTTCCCTTTCTGCTGGTCACTCTGACGCTGCTGGTCAGCACGTCGCTCTGGTTCAACCAGGGCCTGTTCAGCGGGGCCTTGCTCTCCTATCCGGTTCTGCTGATGGTCGCCGGCATCGTGGCCACACGTAAGTTGTTTGGCAGCCTGCTGTTGATCATGCTGGGGACCGTGACTGCGGTGACCTGGGCTGCAGTCACCGGCGTGCATGACTACCAGGCAGTGCCCCACGGTCTCGGTCGGCTGGTGGTGGTCGGCAGCCTGCTGCTCACCTGCGCTGCCGTCGTCTGGTGGCTGATCAGAGACCTGGAAGTCACTCGCGTACACCTGGATGACGAAATGCTGCGGGTGCGCAATTCCCAGGCAGATCTCACCCACCTGAGCAAGCATGATGCCCTGACCGACCTGCCCAATCGCCTGCTGATGCAGGAGCGTTTTACCGAGGCGATCGCGCTGGCTGAAGAGGACGGCACCCGTGTGGCGCTGATGAGCTTCGACCTGGACAACTTCAAGATCATCAATGATTCGCTGGGCCATGCTGCAGGTGACGAGCTGCTGCGGCGTATCGCCGAACGGCTCAAGGGGTTGATTCGGGGCTCCGATACGGTCAGTCGCCAGGGTGGCGACGAGTTTCTGGTGTTGCTCGGTGATGTCGACACGCCCGAAACCCTGGAGCTTGTGGCTCGGCGTTTCCAGGAACTGGTAGCCCGGCCGCTGGTGCTCCATGACATCGAACTGGTCACATCGCTGTCCATCGGCATTTCCGTCTACCCGGACGACGGCACCGACTTCGGTACGCTGCTGAAGAAGGCGGAGCTGGCCATGTATCAGGCCAAGGCGGCCGGTCGCAATGCCTACTGCCTGTTCAGCGAGGAGATGAATACCAATACCTACGAGCGACTGGGCATCGAGCAGGATCTGCGCCAGGCCCTGATTCGGGAGGAATTCAAGCTGCAGTATCAACCGATCGTCGATCTGGAAAGTGGTCGCCCGGTTGCCGCCGAGGCCCTGATACGCTGGCACCAGCCCGAGCGGGGCCTGGTGGGGCCGACCCTGTTTGTGGGCGTGGCCGAGCAGATGGGGCTGATAGTGGAGATAGGCGAATGGGTGCTGCATGAGGCCTGTCAGCAGGCGATGCGTTGGCGCCAGGCCGGACTGCCCGATCTGGTCATGTCGGTCAATCTGTCCGCCGTGCAGTTACGGCGGGGCAATCTGGAGGCGGTGGTCAGGGCGGCGCTGGCAAACTCGGGGCTCCCGCCGCACTGTCTTGAGCTGGAGCTGACCGAGTCGATGCTGCTGCAGGACTCGGATGCTTCGCTCATACTCTTGCAGAACCTCAAGGGCCTCGGCGTCAAGTTGTCGATCGATGACTTCGGTACCGGTTATTCGAATCTGTCCTACCTGCAACGCTTCCAGGTCGATACCCTCAAGATAGACAAGTCGTTCGTGCAGAATCTGGGAGAAAATGCCCAGCACCGCGCGATTGTGCATGCGATCATCCAGATGGCCCATAGCCTCGATCTGCGCACGATTGCCGAGGGGATCGAGGATCAGGCCACGCGCAAGCTGCTCCTCGACCAGGGATGTGATCTAGGCCAGGGCTATCTCTTCGCCAAGCCGCTGGCCGCGGAGGACTTTGCCGTACTGGCCTCGGCTTGATGCCGGGGCAGCACGACCATCCTTGACTACCCCAGGAGGACCGTCTTCAACCCACCCACACTTCATCCCCCACCTGCAGCAAGCCCGCGCCTTCTATGCTTCCGTAGATTCCCAGATTCTGTTCGGCAGCATTGACGATGCTGCGCAGGATGCCGGTGTCGCTTCCCAGCTCACCCTGAGCGCGGGTGACGGCGCCGCAGCGTGGCGCAGTGCCGGTGCAGTGAATGGCAAGGTTGCCAATGCGCATACGTTTGCCAATCCAGGTCTGTTCGATCAGGCCGGCCATGCCTGGCAGGGTGTCTATCATCAGATTCGGACGGAAGCGTTCCACATGCCAGTCTGCGGCGCTATTGATCTGCTGCATGTGCCTCAGGCTGGCGCTGGTCAGGATATGCAGGCGCGAGACCAGAAAGAAACTGCCTGGCACGGAGACGAATTCCTGCATGTCGGGCGGCAGATTGTCCAGGTCCGGCAAGGGTTCACCCGGTTCACGCGCGAAGGTGGCCTTCAGTTCCCGTAGCCAGGTATCCGGATCGGCCTTGTAACGGCGGTAGAAACCCGGGTCGTCGGCAAAGGGGCGTAGCGTCTGCAGGCTGCTCGCATGCCCCAACAGATCGGAAAGTTGCTGATGCACCGGCACTGCATCGCTGCCCAGGACCGAACCATCGGGAAAGGTCACGTCTACCTGTCCGCTCAGTTCGCCGCGTGTGTTCAGGCGTTGTCGCGCCCGGCATTGCAGCAGGGCCGGGCGGAACTTGCAGCTCTGGATTTCCTGGCGGGCCCTGTCCTGGACGGCCCAGGTACGGTCGCCCTGCAAGCCTTCGCCATTGGCAGCGCATTGCGC
>JAESUC010000149.1 GCA_016763285.1 Pseudomonas sp. | reverse complement strand
TGAAAATAATCTGGGCGAAGAGTGATTCGTTATACCGCCAAAGCGAAAGATACTCATGCGGCAACGTAAAAATCACATGAAAGTGGGGCACATCCAACAGTCGCTGCTTTTGCTTCTCTACCCATTCCATGCGCTTTTTTTGTGCACACAAATAGCAGGCACGATTACGGCAGGAATGGTGAACCTCAATGCCGGGGTGCTGATCGGTGCAGGCGTAATAACTGGTGCCCATGGAAGCCGTGCGACAGTGAACCAATGCATCAATGGCCTTCAAGTTCTTTAGGGGCTGTTTGGTTGCCTTCAACCGGTCATGGTAAGCAGCAAACACCTTCTGCACAGCGCGATCGGACATATCCCTGTGTCCTTCTGCCAGTAATGACTTGATGCTTCTACTCTGCCGCGAAGCGGCTCTGTTCAACATTTATATAGTGGTCTCACCGACCGATATGTCAGTGATCGTTTTGTATTTTCTGAATGTAACCCAAAAAAAAGCTGCAAGCTCCGCAGAATCTGGCTTTCCGCTTATCCGCACGCCCTCAATACTGCCGACAAAACGGTCACTGCGACTCATATCAACAGGCCTCGACCTTTTCTTAAGATACTGAATTATATCTATAAATCTGATCTTTTTGCCTTCTTTCTGAGATATAGGTCACACCGATCAATATCCTAGCTTGCGCTACCTAGTCACTTCATTAAGACTGGTTATATATACAGCAAGGAGGCTCATCCATGGACGATATACCGGTTCCGCTCCCGGCACGGCCTGAACGTTTTATGGACCGCTTCAGGGCGCATATGCGTGCAAAGCATCTCGCTTACCGTACCGAAAAATCTTACTGCCTGTGGGTGCTGGACTTCATCCGCTTCCATGGGCGGCGGCATCCCGAGCAGATGGGGGCGGAGGAAGTTGATGCCTGGTTGAGCTACCTGGCTAACGAACGACAGGTGGCTATCAATACTCAGAAAACTGCGCTGAACGCGGTGGTCTATTTGTATCGTCAGTTCCTTGGCCGTGAGCTGGGTGACCTGCAATTCAGCAAGACCAACAAGGGACGGCGCCTGCCTGTGGTGTTTTCACACGAGGAAGCGATGCAGGTGATCAATGCCATGCATGGCGCTCATCAGCTTGTGGCTAGTTTGATGTATGGCTCTGGTCTCAGGGTTATGGAAGCGGTGCGCTTGCGCATTCAGGATGTTGATTTTGCCGAGCAGTGTCTTTTTGTTCGTGAGTCCAAGGGCGAGAAGTGGCGGCGAACACTCCTGCCGCAGTCTCTGATTGAGCCCTTACGAAGCCAGATCGACTTCGCCCTGGCACTTCACAAGCGCGACCTGCTCGAGGGCTTCGGCGCGGTATATCTGCCGGGGGCGCTGGCCAAAAAATATCCGAAGGCGGCCACCAGTGCTCAGTGGCAGTACGTTTTTCCGGCACCGAACAGGGCGATGGATCCGCGAAGCCAGGCTATTCGTCGTCATCATGTGGGTGAGCAGCAGGTCCGTCGTTCAGTAGCTGCGGCCTTGTCCGGCCTGGCTATTCACAAGAAGGCGAGTTGTCATACCTTTCGCCACAGCTTCGCGACAAATTTGTTGAAAGCCGGGACCGACATCCGGAGCATCCAGGAGCTGTTGGGCCACACGGATGTGAATACGACGATGATTTATACCCATGTGGTGGGTGCTCATTCCCGTGGGGTAACGAGCCCGTTGGACGGATAGGTTGTTGATTTCTGGAACGCTACCGCCCCACCTGTGCGCCGGTATTTGCGCAGGGTGTAGCCGTTGTATACAGGGTTGCAAGTAAGATGCCTGGCGTCCTTTGCCTGCGGGGGAGGGGCTGAGTATCGTCCTTGCTCGATTCCGATAATGCACCACCGGGCGCGTGTTGCCAAGGGTGGCGAAAGGGTGGTCAGGGTAGGGGCCGAGTGGTTCGGCCCCCGGGTACGGATGGGGGCTGTAGCGCTCTTAGCCCATGCGGTGCAGTGCGCAGATCTTGTTGCCTGAGGGGTCGCGCAGGTAGGCCAGATACATTTTCATGCCGCCGCCTTCGCGTACGCCCGGCGGGTCCTCGCAGGTGGTGCCGCCATTGGCAACGCCGGCGGCGTGCCAGGCGTCTGCCTGTTCAGGGTTTTTCATGGCAAAGCCGATGGTGCTGCCATTGCCGTGGGAGGCTGGCTGGCCATCGATGGGCTTGCTGAGTGCAAAGATACCGGCGTCAGTGAAGTAGAAGCAGCGACCCTTTTCGTCGATTACGCCGGGTTTGATGCCGACAACGCCGAGGATCGCGTCGTAGAAGGCTTTGGATTCCTGAATGTCGTTGGCGCCGAGCATGACGTGACTGAACATGTTATTTCCTTTGAATGCTGATTTTATTGTGCTTTTACGCGTGCCTAGATTTCAGGGAAACGCTGTCGCGGTCAACTGCAATTCGTAACCACCGGAGACAGCGCTGCCCTGCGCATCAGAAATCCAGCTCGACCTTGGCCCACAGGGTCCGGCCGGGCTCGTTGATTGCCACGGGGTCGGCGGGGTAGCCGAAGGCCGAATTGCCAGCCAGATTCAGGTGTTCGGCATAGGTCTTGTCAAACAGGTTGTCGACCCCGGCACTGAGCTTCAGGTTGTCGTTCAGGCGGCGAGCGGTGTTGAGCGAGAAAACACCAAAGCCGGCACTGCTGCCGATATCCTGTCCTACGACATTGCCCTTGCCGGCATCCACCCGGTTCTGTTCAGCCACCAGCCGCCACAGCGCCCCTGCGCTCCAGTTACCGTGCTGATAGCTGAGGCCCAGGCGTGCTTCCAGTGGCGGCATTTGCGGCAGGGGCTCGCCGGAACTGCTGTTCTTGCCCCAGGCATAGGCGAGCGTGGCATCGCCTTTCCAGTGGGAGCTGAAGTCGTAGGCCACTCCAGCCTCGCCACCCATGATCCGCGCATCAATATTGTCAGCCTGGCTGGTCCGCATGCCCATCATGTTGGTGCCGTACGTGAACAGGATGTAGTCGCGCACCTGGCCGGCATAGACGGAGCTCCAGGCCCGCAGGCGAGCCCCTTCGTATTGCACGCCCATGTCCACCTGTGTGGTCTTTTCCGGATCGATCCCGGCGAATGCGTTGGCTGCATCCGCCGGGCCCCGGCCTGCGGAAAACAGCTCCCAGTAGTCGGGGAAACGTTGCACGTGCCCGATGCCTGCGTACAGGGTAGTGGAAGACCCAGCCAGATCCTTTTCATAGCGCAGGAAGCCGCTTGGCAATGTGTCGCGGCGGATGGCTCCGGCCGTGGCGCTGCTGGCCGCGCTGCGCTCGTCTTCGGTCATGGCGTGGTCAATCCGGGCGCCGGCGATGACGCGGTCAAGGTCATTACGGTGCCAGGTCAGCTCGCTGAACAGACCGGCGTTCTGCATGACCGCGTCCTTGTCCCAGGCAAACTGATCAGCGTCGATGAAGGTGCCGGTCATCATGTTGAAACGCGAGGCGCGCCTGCGGTGTTCGCTGCGCAGCACGTCAGCCCCGCTGATCAGCTCTACCGCGTGCCAGTTGAGGGTTGCCGCGATGCGTCCACCCACCGTGCGGCGGTCGACCTGCGATGCCATCAGCATGGGCATCATGCTGGTCGGGTCGGGGTTGCGCAGGCGGAAATTGTCCATGATGTGATCGGCATAGTTGTAGTAGAGGCGGGCTTCGACTTGGTCGAACAGCTCGGAGCCCGTTTGTACATAGCGCAGGCCCAGGCTCTCACGGGCAAACTGGGTGCCGTCCATGCCGCGCCCGGCATAGCGGGCTTCGCCGTCGCCCTGTCCTGCACTGAGTTCGAGCAGGGTGTCGCTATCGGGCGTCCAGCCCAGCGCAACGTCGGCATTCCACTTATGCCAGCGTGAGGCCACGGTATCCCCGCTGCCGTCGCGGTAGTCGTCGGAGCGCGCATTATTGCCGGCGATGCGGACGTAACCACGGTGGTCACCGGCGGCGGCGTCAACCAGGGTGTCGAAGCGCCCGAACGAGCCGCCCAGTGCGCTTGCATGCAACCGGGTGCCGGCCTCCTCGAAGCGCTCCGCCTCACGCACAAAGCGCACGGTGCCGGCGGAGGCGCCAGGGCCCCACAGCACGGTTTGCGGGCCCTTGATCACGATGAGGCTGTCGTAGGTGGCGGGTGAGATGTAGGAGCTGGGCGCATCCATGCGGTTGGGGCAGGCGCCAAGCATCTGACCGTCATTGGCCAAAAGGTTGAGCCGCGAGCCGAACATGCCCCGCAGCACAGGATCACCGTTGCTGCCACCGCTGCGCACGGCCGAGAAGCCCGGGATGGTTTTCAGGTAGTCGGCGGCGTCACTGGCCGGCACTGGCTGTCTGGCGTCCTTGGGATCGGCAATGATGATAAGCGGTGAGCTCTGCTGTACGGCGGTCACCACGACGGGTGCTAACTGCAGGGGGCGTGTCATTTCAAGTGCGGTGACGGGTTCGCCAGCATGGGCGATGCCAGCGATTGCATTGCCGCACATCAGCGCGCAGGTGATCTGAAGGCGCAGACGCGCGCCGGAAGTCGAAGGTGTGAAGGGTACTTGCATCGTTATTATCCACAGTCATTGTTCGCCCGCGCGCAGGCGCAGGCGAGGAAAAAGAAACGGGTTATGGATGAGCAAGCAACGGCGTTACCAGAGGCCGATTCAGTCGGTGATCAGGCCGGCAGGTCCGTTGCGCGTGAAGCAACGGGAGAGGCACGCGGATTGAGGGCAGGCCAGGTAAGCCGCGGGGAGCGCGTGCTTGCCATAGTCCGCAGGGGAGGTGAGCCCGGGTTGGCTGGCAGATAATCCAGCGACCACTCCAGGGCGGTCAGCGCCGTGCCGTGGCCCATTGACGAACACAACGGGCAGCCAGGTTGGAAATCGCTGGAAGAGGAGTCCGACAGCTCGGCAGCCAGATCAAAGCCGGGAATCGGGTTGCCGCAGAAGAATGCGTCGGTATTGCCCAGATGCTGGCCGACCATCTGACTCTGATGGAAGCCGAACGTCAGCGCGCTGAACAGCGTGCAGACGTAGAGCAGCATGGCTACAGAGAAGCGTTGATGGGCGGCGATTTTCATTGCTCGATTCTAGCAGCCTTCAGCGCCGGGTGGGCGAGCCTGATGAATGCGACCGATTGCCGCGTACCGTGCAGGGGTTTAACCTGGCCTTAACCCCGGGCTGTCGACACTCCCGGGCTTGATATTCACTACCTCGAGCGCGATGCTTGCCCCAACACGAACCGGCCTGGTCGGTTGCCTTAGATGAGAAAGCGACATAATGCTGGATATTCTGCTGGTGGAAGATGATCGAGATCTAGCTGCGACCGTGATCCAGTACCTGGAGCTTGAAGGGATCCGTTGTGATCATGCCGACAACGGTGTGACGGCCCTGCAGTTGAGTCAGGACCATGCCTACGACGCGATGCTGCTGGACCTGAATTTACCGAGACTGGACGGCATCAGTGTCTGCGAGCGTCTGCGTGCCGACGGCAATGACGTGCCCATCCTGATGCTGACGGCTCGCGACCAGCTCAATGACAAACTGGCTGGCTTTCAGGCCGGTACCGACGATTTTCTGGTCAAGCCCTTCGAGCTGCAGGAACTGGTAGTGCGCGTGGTTGCCCTGACGCGTCGGCGCAGTGGTCAGGCAAAGATCCTGCAGTGTGCCGACCTGCGCATTGACCTGACTGCCCACGAGGCCAGCCGCAAGGGCACCGCACTGAAGATATCACCCACCGGCTGGAAGTTGCTGGAACATCTGCTGCGCGCGTCGCCCGCCGCTGTGCCCAGGCAAAAGCTGGAACAGGCGATCTGGGGCGACGACGTGCCCGACAGCAATGCACTCAAGGTGCACATGCATCATCTGCGCAAGGCCATAGACGGAGACTTCGACCAGCACCTGCTGCATACCGTGGCGGGTTACGGCTTCGCCATACGGGATGCCGCGCGATGATGCGTCTGCTGGGCCTGAAATGGCTGGCACTGTTGACCGTGCTGACCCTGGGTATCGGTCTGGTCACCGGTTACACCTTGCTCTCTGCCCATTCCTACATGAGCGGCATGGACAATATCGTCGCTGGCCAGCTTGGCCGCGCCGGCATGCAAACCGTCGCCTTCGAGCTGGGCATTCCCGCCCCCAGGGAGGAGTACATTGTCACCCGGACCTGGGAGCAGCAACCGGCGTTCATTCGTGATGCCTTCGCCCAGGCCCCTCAGCAATCGGGTGTGCTGTACAAGGTATACGCCAATGAAGGTGAACCCCAGGCCAGACTGTACTTCGCGGTCCGGCAGGAAACGCCCGCCGGTGATCGCTTTGTGACTCAGCAACTGGCGCCCTTGCCCAGCGGAGCGGGGCAGGTGATTTCTCCGGCGCAGAATCGACTGATCAATCTGACACTGATCGGACTGGGTACCGCCTTCCTCATCGCCCTGGCCGTCGGCTTGCTGTGGCGGCGGGTATCGCGACCCATCACTGCCCTGGGCAACTGGGCCGCAGGCCTGACTGAACGCAATCTGAGCGAGCCGGTGCCGGATTTTGTCTACCCCGAGCTGAACCATTTTGCCGAGCTGGTCAGAGCCAGTCTGACCTCGGCCCAGCAGGGGCTTGAGCGCGAACAGGTCTTTCTCAGTCATACCAGCCACGAGCTGCGCACCCCCATTAGCGTGGTACGCGCCAACCTGGAGTTGTTGCGCAAGATCCAGTCGGCCAGTGGCCCGGCAGCCGATCCGCGGGAAATCGAGATCATCAACCGCATCGACCGCGCCAGTCTGACCATGAAGGACGTGACCGAAACCCTGCTATGGCTCGGCCGCGATGATGCCTCGTCGCATCCAAGCAAGGACCTGCGCGTCGATGAGCTGATCCGCGAGCTGGTAGAAGGCCTGCGCTATCTGTTGCAGGGCCACCCGGTCGAGCTGGATCTGGATCTGGAACCTGCTGAACTCCATCTACCGGATGCGCCCACCCGGATCGTGCTCGGCAATCTGATCCGCAATGCCTTTCAGCACACGCGAAGTGGCACGGTGAGTATCGTCCAGCGAGGCGGGGAGGTTACGATCGTCAACAGCCTGAACGAGGATGAAGAAGCGGCCAGCGAAAGCGGTTTTGGTCTCGGGCTGAAGCTGACCGAGCGCTTTACCGAGAAGCTCGGCTGGCGCTATATCAACCAGCCGGTAGCATCGGGACGAAAGGTCGAAATCTTTTTGCAGACGTTAACCCCGTCTTAACGTGCGGCTTGGCATTGTATCGGTCAAGGGGATCATTCCCCACCGCCAGGAGATCGACCATGAACCATGCCAACGCAGACCATCCTTCAAAGAACCGCATTCGTTGCCGTTGGTTGCGTCGCGGTGCCATCTGCAAGCGCTATGACGCAGCAGACAAGGCGAAAGGTCGGCCCACGACGACTGGCGAGCACTAAGACGAATTTAAACGGGCTAACCTTTCCCGCTTGGTTCGAATGAGCGATTAAAGAAAAAGACACCCCTCCAATCAAACGCCCCAAGCTCCCCAAAAACGTCATCCTCGCGAACGCGGGGAACCATTGGCGGTTTCAGGTCCTGCGAAAGTCCTGATCACGGACGATGGATATTATCGAAGTCATCGCCCTTGGGCGTAGCCTTGATCCCCTTGGCTTCCTGCCTGCGGTAATACGCTTCGATGGTGAGCGCAGGATCAATTCTCTCCCGCAATATGCAAGGCTCCTGCTGCCACGGGTAGGCTTCAAGCCTCTGTCGGAGCTCGCGCGCTTCCGTGCGTCGCCAGGTTTTCACATCCATATTACGCCAGCGGCGGGGTGGTCTGTCATGAGCTCGGTCGAATGCCGCTGTTACCGGATCCAGATGCCTGCTCTGCTCCAGAATGGGTAAGTCAGGCAGCGGCTCGTCCACATCCATATAGCGCTGCAATGTATCCCAGAAAGCCAGAATATTCGGTTTGTCCAGGCCCAGGCTGTGCAGCTTGGTGGCCAGGCAAACGGATGTACTGGTATAGCGATGCCCCAACCACAACACATAGTCATGCCCGCCGTGCGGGGTGACCTGAAGCTGGATATAAGGATCGAATTCATAGAAAGGCGCTACGAAAGGCTTGCGGAAGCGCCGCGCGATAGTCAGCGTGCCATCCCGGCGGTTAAAGCC
>JAESUC010000148.1 GCA_016763285.1 Pseudomonas sp. | reverse complement strand
TGTGATGGCGGGCAGCCTGTCCAGGCCGGTCAGCGCTCTGGCTGACGCCGCACGGCGTATCGGTCAGGGGGATTACGGTTCGACCGTGAAGCTCAAACGCAGCGACGAGCTCGGACGTCTGGCCGAGAGCATCGATACCATGCGTCAGGACATTGCCGAGCGCGAGCAGCAGATAGCCCACAATGCCTTCCACGACCCGCTGACCGGCCTGGCCAATCTCGCCAAGGTGCGTGAGCGGCTGGCCGAGACCGCGCGCGGCGGCGGTCGCGGCGCACTGGTGCTGTTCTACCTGGCGGATGCCGAAGATCTGCTCAAGGCCTACGGCCAGACCTTTTATGGCGACATCATTTCCGCCTGTGCGGACCGGATACGGGACACCACCGGCGCGGCGAGCCTGCTTGCCTTTCATCCCGGACAGGGGTTTTTGCTCGTGCTCGGCGCCGTCAACCGTGACGAAGCCATGATAGCCACCGACCAGCTGGTCAGCGCTCTTTCGGGAAAGATGGAGCACCAGGGGGTCAAGCTCAATCTGCAATGGCTGGCGGGCCTGGTGGCCTGGTCCGAGAGTGACCAGAACGCCGATGAGCTGTTGCGCCAGGTGGCCATTGCCGCAGGTGACGCTCGCCCGGGCCCTGAACGCATCTCCCTGTACCAGGCCGAGCGCGATCAGGATTACATGCGGCGCCTGCGCCTGATACGCGACATCCATTTTGCCGCGCAGAAACGCGAATTGTCCGTGGTGTATCAGCCCAAGCTCGATATTGCCACCGGTGAGGTGAGACAGGTCGAGGCCCTGATGCGCTGGCACCATAGCGAGCTCGGGTTTATCGGGCCGGACGAGTTCATCACCCTCGCCGAGCAGACCGGCAGCATCCACAAGTTGACCCAGTGGATACTGATGGCGATTGCCTCGCAGATCGGTATCTGGACCGAGAAGGGCCTGCACCTGCAGGTGGCCATGAATATTTCCGCACTGGATCTGGAAAACGAGCGCTTTCCCGATCAGATCCGCATGATCCTCGAGGCCCAGGAGATCAATCCGCGGATGCTGGCGTTCGAGGTGACCGAAAGCGCGTTGATGATCAACCCCGAGCGTAGTCTGCGCAGCCTTGAGCGACTGCGTTCCATGGGATTCAGCCTGGCGGTGGATGATTACGGCACGGGCTACTCCTCCCTGGCGATGCTCAAGAGCCTGCCGGTTCAGGACCTGAAGATCGACAAGTCCTTTGTGTTGCAGCTGGCCGAAGGCAGCGAGGACGCAGTCATCGTCAAGTCGACCATCGAGCTGGCTCATAACATGGGCTTGAAAGTGATCGCCGAGGGGGTGGAAAATGTCGTCAGCCTGGAGTGGCTCAGAGCGCTCGGCTGTGACACGGCCCAGGGCTACTTCATCAGTCGGCCCATTGCCGCGCTTGATCTTGAAGCCTGGCTCGCAAGCAACCGGACGACCTACAAACCGACGGAGAATTCATGACAAAGGCAGTTGTTGCAGCCCTGTTGGGCTGCATGCCTGTACTGGTAAGCGCTGGACCCGGTGATCGCCTGCTCGCCACCGGTGGCGCCAGCATGATCGAGGGGGCAGCCGGGGGCGGCATCGTGCCCTGGGCCGTCATGACAGGCTATGGCACACGGGAGCAGTGGGGTGGCGCGGTCTTTGCGACGCGCGTGGATACCGGTGACTACCGCCTGGACACCGCGGGGGCCAGTGTCAGCTATGCCAACCGGGTCGAGCTGTCCTTCGCCCGGCAGCGACTGGGTATCGACGAACTCGCCGGTGCGGCCGCGCTACCGGAAAGCAGCCTCAACCAGGATGTATTCGGCGCCAAGTTCAGGCTGTTCGGCGACCTGATCTACGACCAGCTGCCCCAGGTGGCCCTGGGCCTGCAGTACAAGCGGCAGACCAATTTCCTGATTCCCCGCACGGTGGGTGCACAGCGCGATTCCGATACCGAGGCTTATGTGGCCGCCAGTCGCCTGTTTCTGGGGGGTGCCTTTGGCTACAACCTGCTGGTCAATGGCACGCTGCGCTACAGTCGCGCCAATGAAACCGGTCTGCTCGGTTTTGGCGGGGACCGGCGTGATACTCCCAGCCTGCTCAAGGAAGGGAGCATCGGGGTCTTTCTCAATCCGCAATGGGTGCTGGGCGTGGAGTACCGGGAGAAGCCTGACAACCTCGGCTTTGCCGGTGAGAGTGATTGGAAGGACGTCTGGCTGGCCTATTTTCCATCCAAACGGGTTGGCTTGGTGGCAGCCTGGACCGACCTCGGCGAAATCGCCACGCTCGAGGACCAGACCGGTCTATACCTGTCCGTACAAATCAGTTACTGAGGTTTCCGCATGCGCTTGACGATAACCCTTCTGGCGGCTCTGACGCTTGGTGGCTGCGCTGCCCAGCCAGCGCCGCCATCAGCCGATGACAGCCTCTATCAGAATCTGGGCGGGCAGGCCGGAATCGGTCGCATAGTCGAAGGCATGCTGCTCAATATTGCCGATGACGAGCGAATCGTTGAGCATTTTGTCGACGCCGATATCGACCGGCTCTACGAAAAACTGGTCGAACAGATCTGCATGGAAAGCGGCGGACCCTGTGAATATACCGGGGACAGCATGGAGGACAGTCACGCAGGTATGGATATCACCGAGGGTGATTTCAATGCGCTGGTGGAAAACCTGATTGCTGCGATGGACGCCGAGGGCGTGCCGGTCACTGCCCAGAACCGGCTACTGCAGCGGCTGGCGCCCATGCGCGGGGCCATCATCTACCGCTGAGCGTTTACCGGTGCCGGGTCCGGTACCGATCACTTTCTGACGCTGCTGAGCAAGGTGACACGCGGCAGCGGCCGGTCGTGCTCGGGCTCGGTGACCAGCCGGGGTGACGGCTTGCCAATGTAATATCCCTGCACATCATCGATATTCAGCAGCCGTACAGCCTCCAGAATGGCCTTGCTATGGACAAACTCGGCCACGGTGCGCATGCCCAGACCGGTAGCGAACTGCTGAATGCCCCGTGTCACGTTCAGGGCGATCGGGTCGGTGTCGATGTGTTCGATCAGGCTGCCGTCGATCTTGATCACATCCACATTCAGGCGCAGCAGATGCTGGAAGTTCGAGTAGCCGGTACCGAAATCATCGATGGCAATCCGGCAGCCCAGCGCTTTGACCCGGTCGATGAAGCGACGGACCTCGGCATAGTTCTCGATACCCTCCGACTCCAGAATCTCGAAAATCAGCCGGGCGGCCAGGGACGGGCTGCCCTTGAGTCGGTCCACGATGAAATTGGTCAGATCCGGATCCAGCAGGTCCTCGCAGGACAGGTTCAGGGAGAAGGTGTAATCGTTGTCGGCAAAACGGCTGAAGCACTGGGTGACCATGGTGCGGGTGATGTAACGGTAGAGCCGGATTTTCTTCGCTACGCCGATAAAGTCGGCCGGGCTGATCGGCTCGCCGTTTTCATCCAGCATGCGTGCCAGGCACTCGAATTTCTCGATGCGACCGGTGCGCAGATCCAGGATCGGCTGAAAATAGGGCACGATGCGGCCTTCGTCCAGCGCCCGGCGCAGGCGGTTGGCCCAGATCAGATTCTGCTCGTAGGCTTCACGGGTGCGCTGGGCGGGGTCGTAAATGCAATAGCCGACTCTGGCCAGACGTGCCGATTGCAAGGCAATGCTGGCGGACATCAGCAGCTGCTCATCGGCCAGTTGACTGCCGTCCTCCTGCAGGCTGGTGGCCACGCCGAGACTGACGTTGAGCGGGATCGATTGGTTCTGCCAACTGATCGACAGCGCGCCGACAAACCGCAGCAGCGCCTCGGCCCGCTTTTCCAGCTGGGCGGCGTTTTCAGCCACCGGAAGCCAGATGGCCAGCTCGTCACCCGGCATGCGGTAGAGTCGGCAGGCAGCCCAGTTGCGTTCCTGGGAAAGCATGTCCTGCAGGGCCGTCGCCAGTTCACTGATCACGTGGTCGCCGCAGTGGTGACCGTAGAAGTCGTTGATTTCCTTGAAGGCGTCAATATTGATCAGCAACAGCGAGGCGGTCTTGCAGCGGTCCAGCTCGACCAGCAGTTTCTCGCGGTTGGGTAGCCGGGTCAGACCATCGGTGTACAGGGTCTGCACCCGATCCAGTATCCGCGCAACGATCAGCATGATCAGCAGCGCAAGCGCCAGGGTGACCGCGCTGACCAGCGCAACAATCTTGAGATTGCTTTCACGCATGGGCAGCAGTACGGCATCGATTTCCGCCCGTGGCACCCCGACTCCGAAAATCATTCCCGCCTGTGTCAGGCTGAAAAACAACAGATGGGGTTCGTTGTCGACGGTCAGCGGCAGCGTCTGCATCGGCGCCACCAGCATGCGCCCGGATATGACCGCAGACTGGGGTTGCAGCTCCTGGAGGCGGTCATGCAGGCGCGAGCCGATGATGGCGTCAACCTTGCGCTGCGCCGCGACAATGTCGTCGGCGTTGGCCAGGCTGGACAGGTTGCGGTTCTCGCCGTCGAGCAGGAAGGCAAAGGTATTGGGTGTGACCTTGACGCCGCTGACCAGATTGATGATCTCGTCGGCGCGCCAGTCGGTTGACGCCAGGCCGATCACTTCTCCGCTGGCATCGCGCATGGGCGTGGTCAGGCTGATGACCACATTGTCGATCAGCTCCTTGTAATAGGCCGGGGTCCAGAAGAAGCCCTGGCTCGCGGGAGCGGTCGCATTGGCGGCCTCGCTGAGGGTGCGCCCCAGGGCGTCGGGGTCCTGGGCCGGCGCCACCGCCGATTGCGTGCGGATCATGCCGCCATATCGGTAGGCATAGGTCGAGAGCGCTCCGGCGGCCTGCTCGGGCAACCCGAAGCGCAGCTCGGCACCGTAAGCCTGCGGCATGCGCCGGAGGGCGTTTTCCAGACTCGCATGAACCCGGCTGCGGATCGCGTCGTTGTCACCCTGCCGCGACCGGTAAAGCTGTTCGCCCAGGTTGGCCAGACCCGCCGTATTCTGCTCCATCAACTGGTGATGACCGTTGATCCGGTTGAGGTTGGCCTGAACGATGTCGGTTATCTGCCGTTGGCGCAGCTCGGCCATGGCCTGTTGGGAAAAATCCAGATTGAGCGATGACATCACCAGCATGCCCACCAGGAAAACCCCGATAAGCGCGATGAGTACAAGCAGGATAAGCCGCTTCATCCGTCTTTCGACGAGGTTCTTCAGTCCCATCGGCCGTTTATCCCATCCTCGACCCGTGAGCGGGCCGCCGTCAGTTGGTTCTCGGTCAGCAGTGCTTCCTGCTGTTCAATGCCCGCTCGGGCGGGTTGGTGGCCGTTGAGCAGCGCCAGACTGTACCAGACGTAGGCGGCCTGATGGTCGACTGTCCCGTGATTGCCCCGGGCGTAGCTCTCCCCGAGCAGGAACTGGGCGCGCGCCGAGCCCTTGCGGGCGGCCTGGTCCATCCAGTGGCGATAGCGCTCGGGTTGGCTCTGTTCATGCAGTTCGGCGAGGGCGAAGTAGGCGGGCATGTGTCCGCCGGAGGCGGCCTTTTCCAGGTACTGCTCGGCCCTGGCAGCGTCAGCACGCACACCGCTGCCGTCACGGAAGGAGAGGCCGGTGTGGTAGGCCGCCTCGGACAGACCCTGGTCGGCGGCGCCTTTCATCAACCCGTGGGCGCGGATCGGGTCGCGGGTGACGCCGCGACCTTCCTGATACAGCTGGCCGAGCACCAGTTGGCCGGGTGCGTAGCGTTGCTGCGCCGAACGCGTGGCCCATTCGGCGGCCTGGGTCAGATCGTTGCGCATCAGGGCCAGCTGGGCCATATGGTGTTGGGCCTTGGCATCGCCGCCGCTGGCCAATGGCTCGCAGGCCTGCATCGCCTGGGTATTGTTGCGTATGGTGAAAAGCAGATAGCAATCACTGTGCTGGCGCCGGCTCAGCGCATCGGCCAGTTCGGAATCGGCCTGCTTTGCTGCTGTGGCTGCCGCAGGCGCGGTGCCCGACGCGCCCGGGACATCGGTGCGTTCAGGTGCGCTAGCGGCGCTCGCCGTTTTGCGCTTGCCGTCAGACCGGGCTGCTTCCACGCGGGCAGCGAACTGTTGGACCTCTGCCGGACAGGAATAGAGATAGCCCCGGCGCATGCGCTGCACATTCTGTGAAGTGGCTTCGCGCCCGGCATAGGTATCGCTGATCGCTTCACAGCGGCGGCTGCGCTCCCGGGCGACCCGGGCAAGTTGGGCCGCATAGCGGTCATCCCCGGAGCGCTCTTCCAGATACCGGCTCAGCGGATCGATATAGGGCTGGGCGAAGAGTTCCTCGACTTCCCGATCGCGCTCCTCGTCGTCCTTGCTGCCGACCAGGCTGCCGGCAAAGTTGGCCAGACGCTTACGCTGGGCTTTCAGCACTTCGGCCGACTGGCTGAAGAAGTCGCTGGATCGCGACCAGACCTGCTCGCGGTCCGGCAGACTGCTGCAGCCGCTCAACGAAAGGGCGAGCAGGCCAGCAACGAGGGTGGCCGGAAATGCGTGCATGGGGTCTCCTGGACATACTGGGGCAATGCGCCATCAGTCAGAAGCATAGCCGGGTTGCTGCGGGCGTCCAATCTCTTTTCGACGGCAGGGCGAGCTGATGCGTTCAGTCCGGGTGTTTCAGGCTGTCGACCGTCACCACTTCGGTGACCAGGGCGTTGGCCGGCATGCCGATGCAGGCGCCCTGGGCAAAATCGATCCCCAGTGCCCGGACCTGGGCCAGGATAGCCGGACTGTGCACGAATTCCGCGACCGTCTGCAGGCCCAGTTCATGGGCGAAGCGCACGATGCCCTGGGTCAGGGTCATGGCATTGCTGTCAGTGTCGAGCTGGCGAATCAGACTGCCATCTATCTTGATCAGGTCGACATTGAGCCGCAGCAGATGCTCGAAGTTGGAATAGCCGCTGCCGAAGTCGTCGATCGCCACGCGACAGCCCAGCACCTTGACCCGGTCGATGAACAGCCTGACCGGTTCGTAGTTCTCGATACTTTCGGATTCGAGCACCTCGAAGATGACCCGCTCGGCCAGTGAGCGATCCTGCAGGCGCTCGACGATGAAGTCGTGCAGGTCGGGATCAAGCAGGTCTTCGGTCGACAGATTGAGGGAGAACTCGTAGCTGTTGGTGGCAAACCACTGCAGGCTCAGGTCGATCATGCAGCGGGTGACCGACCGGTAGAGGCGGATCTTGCGGGCAATTGGCAGGAACATGGCCGGGCTGATCGGTTCGCCGTGCTCGTCGAGCATCCTCACCAGGCATTCGAATTTCTCGATGCGCCCGCTGGCCAGATTCATGATCGGTTGGAAAAAGGGCACCAGGCGGTCTTCCTCCAGGGCCAGCTTGAGTTTGTTCGCCCAAACCAGGTTGTGCTCGTAGTTTTCCCGGGCACGATCGGCGGGATCGTAGACCCGGTAACCGACCTGGGCCAGCCGGGCATGTTCCAGCGCGATGTTTGCCGAGGGCAAAAGGCGCTCGGCCGGAAGCTTCTCGCCGTCGGGCATGCGGGTGCTGGCAAGACCCATGCTGACGCGCAGAGTAATGTCATGCTCTTCCCACTGCACCCGCAGGCTGCCGACCAGATCCTGCAACCCTTGCGCAAGACGGACCAGACGCGCTTCATCAGCCTGGCCGGGGCGCCAGATGGCCAGTTCGTCAGCCGGCATGCGGTACAGGCGTCCGCTGCCGGACAGCGGCTGCGACTGGAGATAATCCTGCAGGCGGGCGGAGAGTGTGAGTATCACGTGGTCGCCGCACTGATGACCGTAGAAATCGTTGATCTCCTTGAAGCCATCGATGTTCATCAGAACCAGCGACGCGGACGGACGGCGGCGCAGATCCACCAGCAGACGTTCGCGGTTGGGCAGTTGGGTCAGTGGGTCGGTATACAAGTTGCGCAGCTGGCGTAGCGTACCCGCGATCATGTACAGGATCAGCGCCGACAGCAGGATGAGAATGCTGCCGATCAGGGCGACGATTCGCAGATTGCTCTCGCGCATGGGTAGCAGCACCGCGTCGATTTCTGCCTGCGGTACACCGATACCGAACACCATGCCGGCCTCGGTGGTGGCATAGAACAGGGCGTACTGCTCGCCGGCGACCTCCAGGGTCTGTTGCTGCATGGCAGGGGATGCCGTTACCGGTATTGCTTGGTCTTGCGCGGGTACGGCCTGTTGAAGCTGGGCCGCGCTGATCGCTTCCATCAACTGCTGGGCGCGCTCGACATTCTCGGCACGGGCCAGGCTGGACAGGTTGCGGTTCTCGCTGTCGAGAATAAAGGAGAAATTGCCGGGGGTGACTTCCACGCCGCTGATCAGACGAATGATGTCGTCGGCCAGCCAGTCCGTGGAGACAATGCCCAGCATCCGCCCGCTGGCGTCGCGCATGGGTGTGCTCAGGCTGATGACCACGTCATCGATCCGTCTTTTGAAATAGGCGGCCGTCCAGTGAAAGTGTCGCAGCTCGCCCATGGCCGGGGAGCCGAGCTGATCCAGAAGCCGGCGATACCAGTCCCGCTCGGTGAAGTCGGAACTGGCCCGGGTCGTCAATATGTCGGCTCCCTGACGGTAGGCAATCACCCCCACGGGGCCGGGCGCAAAGGTGTCGGGCTGGTACCAGACGCCGCTACCATGGGCGTCGGGGAAATCCTGCAGGCCTTCGCGCAGCATGCGTTCCAGCTGCGCCGAGTTGCCGCCGCCCTGACGCAGGCGCTGGAACAGCTCCCCGGTACGCGCCAGGCCCACGGTGTGCTGTTCCATTTTCAGGTGGTGGGCGTTGATACGGTCGAGATTGGCTTCGAAGGTGTCGATGATCTGCCGCTGCCGCAGTTCTGCCATGGCCTGCTGGGCAAAATCCAGATTCAGGCGGGACATCAACAGCATCCCCATGATGAACAGCACTACGAGCAGGCTCAGTACCAGCATGATCAGGCGCTGGGTAGGCATGTTGCCGGGCATCTTCACGAACACTTTCATATAACGGGCCTTGAGCAGTAACGACGGCAGGCGCGGTGGCACAGAGGGGAGCCCGTCATCCAACGCCCATTGAGCATAGCAGCGTTGGCGCCGGTGCAGTGGTGGCGCAGAAACAAATCTGTGACAAAAGATCGCGGTCTGGAATGGAATTTGCGTAGCCAGTTGGCAAGCCGTATCCGGCGTCAAATATTTGATCGGGAATGTTCAACGCATGGCAGTCAATCGCACAGAAATAATGGGGAACATGCGCAGCAATCTCGCTGGCCTGCGCCATGGCAGTCTGGGGGTGCCCATTCTGCTGCTGGTGATGCTCGGCATGATGATGCTGCCGGTGCCCCCGTTCCTGCTGGACGTGCTGTTTACCTTCAATATTGCGCTTGCGCTGGTCGTGCTGCTGGTCTGTGCCTATGCCCTGCGGCCCCTGGATTTCGCGGTTTTCCCCACCATTCTGCTGGTCGCAACCCTGCTGCGGCTGGCGTTGAACGTGGCCTCCACCCGTGTGGTGCTGCTTTACGGTCATGAAGGGGGCGATGCCGCGGGCAAGGTGATCCAGGCCTTCGGCGAGGTGGTGATCGGCGGCAACTACGTGGTCGGTCTGGTGGTCTTCGCGATCCTGATGATCATCAACTTCGTGGTGGTGACCAAGGGCGCCGGGCGGATCTCCGAGGTGAGCGCGCGCTTTACCCTGGATGCGATGCCTGGCAAGCAGATGGCGATCGATGCCGATCTGAACGCCGGTATCATCGACCAGGAGCAGGCCAAGCTGCGTCGCCAGGAAGTCGCCCAGGAGGCAGATTTCTACGGCTCCATGGACGGTGCCAGCAAGTTTGTCCGCGGCGACGCGATTGCCGGTCTGCTGATTCTGTTCATCAACGTGATCGGCGGTCTGGCGATCGGTATCGCCCAGCATGACCTGAGCTTTTCCGAGGCGGGACGGATCTACGTACTGCTGACCATCGGTGACGGTCTGGTGGCGCAGATTCCGTCGCTGCTGCTGTCGACTGCGGCGGCCATCATGGTGACCCGTGTCTCGACCTCCGAGGACATGGGCGCCCAGGTCAATCGCCAGATGTTCGCCTCGCCCAAGGCGCTGGCGATTGCCGCAGGCATCCTGATAGTGATGGGTCTGATTCCCGGCATGCCGCATTTCTCCTTTCTCAGCCTGGGTGCCCTGGCAGCCGGCGCTGCCTATTTCATTGCCAACCGCCAGCGCCTGAAGGTGGTTGAAGCTGAAGAAGCCCAGCGCAAGGAAGCCGAAGTGCCTGCCCTGGCGCGACCGGAAACCCGCGAGCTGGGCTGGGATGACGTCACCCCGGTCGACATGGTAGGGCTGGAAGTCGGCTACCGGCTGATTCCGCTGGTCGACCGTAACCAGGGTGGCCAGCTGCTGGCGCGGATCAAGGGTGTGCGCAAGAAGCTGTCCCAGGATCTGGGCTTTCTGATGCCCTCGGTGCATATCCGCGACAACCTCGATCTGGCCCCCAACGCCTACCGGGTCACGCTGATGGGTGTCGGTGTGGCCGAGGCCGAGGTCTACCCCGATCGCGAGCTGGCCATCAACCCCGGTCAGGTTTTTGGCGAGATCAAGGGGCTGGCCGGCAAGGATCCGGCGTTCGGGCTGGATGCAGTGTGGATCGAGCCGATGCAGAAGGACCAGGCGCAATCGCTGGGCTATACCGTGGTCGACGCCAGCACCGTGGTTGCCACCCATCTCAATCAGATACTGCACAAGCACGCCCACGAACTGCTCGGCCACGAGGAGGTCCAGCAGCTGCTGCAGGTGCTGGCCAAGGCGTCGCCCAAGCTCGCCGAGGAGCTGGTGCCAGGGATCATCTCCCTGTCGGGTCTGCTCAAGGTTCTGCAGGGGCTGC
Source organism: Pseudomonas sp. (assembly GCA_016763285.1). Lineage (GTDB taxonomy): Bacteria > Pseudomonadota > Gammaproteobacteria > Pseudomonadales > Pseudomonadaceae > Halopseudomonas. The sequence continues at coordinate 3,711 of JAESUC010000148.1, read as the reverse complement.
TGCAGGAGCAGGTGCCGGTGAGGGATATCCGGACCATTGCCGAAGCCATCGCCAACCAGCCGGGCAAGAGTCAAGATCCCGGCGCGCTGATCGCCGTCGTGCGGGTGGCGCTGTCGCGCTCCATCGTGCAAAGCATTGTGGGGCTTGACTCCGAGCTCCCTGTGATCACCCTTGAACCAAGGTTGGAACAGATATTGCTACAGAGCTTGCAGAAGGCCGGTCAGGGTGGTGATGACGGCATCATGCTCGAACCGGGCATGGCCGAGAAGCTCCAGCGCTCCCTGGCCGATGCGGTACAGCGGCAGGAAGTGCAGGGCAAGCCGGCAATTTTGCTGGTAGCCGGACCGGTACGCGGAATGATGGCCAAGTTTGTCCGCTACGCGGCGCCGGGAGCCCACGTGCTGTCCTACCAGGAAATACCGGACAGCAAGCAGGTAACGATAGTTGCTACTGTGGGCCAGAGTTGAAGGGCCCCAAAAGCTAATACATACGAATAGAAGGGTGGTCAGCCATGAAAGTAAAAAGGTTCTTTGCTGCCGATATGCGCCAGGCGATGAAGCTGGTCCGCGAGGAGCTGGGTGCCGACGCGTCGATCATCGGCAATCGCCGGGTCGTGGGCGGCGTGGAGCTGACTGCCGCAGTGGATTATGAGGCGCCACGCCTGACCCCGCCGACCCCTGGCCTGAGCCAGGAACTGAAGAAGACCCAGGAGCGCATCGTCAGCGCCCGTGCCGAACTCGAAGCCGGTGGCCGCAACGCCGAGCAGCCCAGTGTCAATCGCCAGTTGTTCGGTGAAACCATGCGCCAGGCCGTGCGCGACGGCTCGCCGGTCGCCCGCGAACTGCTCGATCGTCTGAACAATGAGCTGGCAGAGCCTGCGGCCGAAGCGCCGATAGCTCGGCCCGTTGCACAGAAAGCGCCGGCCGAAGCGGAGAGCAGCTCCGGGCTGAACGCCATGCGCGACGAGATTGCCGGTTTGCGCGAGATGCTTGAAGCCCAGCTGGGCAGCATGGCCTGGGGCCAGGTCAATCAGCAGCGCCCGCAACAGGCCAGCCTCTGGCGCCGACTGACCCAACTGGGCCTGCCGGCCGAGTTGAGTCAGAAGCTGCTGCAGCTGGTCGCCAATGAAACCAATACACGCCAGGCCTGGCGCATGCTGCTGGCCCATCTGGCCCACAGTATTCCGGTGATGCGCGAAGAGCTCATCGATCAGGGTGGCGTAGTCGCCCTGGTCGGCCCCACCGGCGCCGGCAAGACCACCACTCTGGGCAAGCTTGCAGCCCGCTACGTGCTCAAGCACGGCAGCCAGCATGTGGCGCTGGTGACCATGGATACCTATCGGATTGGCGCCCACGAGCAACTGCGTACATTGGGGCGTATTCTCAATGTGCCGGTGCGCGTGGTAGATGAGCAGAACAGTCTTGCCGATGTGCTGCAGGAATTCTCCGGCAAGCGTCTGGTACTGGTCGACAGCGCCGGCTTGCAGGCGCAGGATCCGCACCTGCATGGCCAGCTCAATCAGCTGGCGGCGCTGGGGCATCGGGTCAGCAAATTGCTGGTACTGGCCGCGACGAGTCAGTATCAGGTGCTCAAGGCGGCCTATCATACCTACAAGGTTTGTGGGCTCAGTGGCTGCGTGCTGACCAAGGTGGATGAAGCCGCCACCCTCGGTGAAGCATTGGGTCTGGCCATGCAACAGGGTTTACCGGTAGCCTATCTGGCAGATGGCCAGCGTATTCCGGACGATATAGCCAAGGCAGTCGGCCATCAGATGGTTAGCCGCGCCGTCAGCCTGGCAGGTAATGAAGCGCCGGCCGATCAGGCCATGGCAGATGTGTTTGCCGGTATACTACATACCCAGCGGGCAAGCTAACCCTACTTCAATAAGAAGGTAATCAACGCAGATGGGCAGCAAACATCCGGTTCAGGTTATTGCGGTCACCGGCGGCAAGGGCGGTATTGGCAAGACCAACGTGTCTGTCAATCTCGGCCTGGCCCTGGCCGATATGGGGCGCCGCGTCGTCCTGCTGGATGCCGACCTTGGTCTGGCTAACGTGGACGTCCTCCTCGGGCTCAAGCCCAAGGCCACCCTCGCTGATGTGCTCGAAGGCACCTGCGAACTGCGCGATGTACTGCTTCCCGGACCGGGCGGCATCCGCATTGTCCCGGCCGCTTCCGGTGCCGCGGGCATGGTCAACCTCAATCCCCAGCAGCACGCCGGACTGATCCAGGCATTCAGCGATATCGGTGACAGCATCGATGTCCTGATCGTCGATACCGCGGCCGGCATTGGCGACTCGGTGGTCAGCTTCGTGCGCGCCTCCCAGGAGGTGCTGGTGGTGGTCTGCGACGAGCCGACCTCGATCACCGATGCCTACGCGCTTATCAAGCTGCTCAATCGTGACCACGGCATGACCCGCTTCCGCGTGCTGGCCAATATGGTACATACGCCGCAGGAGGGTAGACTGGTCTTCGGCAAATTGACCAAGGTCACAGACCGTTTCCTCGACGTGGCCCTACAATACGTGGGAGCGGTACCCTACGACGAGAACGTACGCAAGGCGGTGCAGAAGCAGCGGGCAGTGTTCGACGCCTTCCCGCGCAGCAAGGCATCGCTGGCGATCCGCGGGATCGCACAGAAGGTGGACGCCTGGCCCTTGCCGGCCAATCCGCGCGGCCACCTTGAATTCTTTGTCGAACGCCTGGTACAGCAGACCGGAACAGGCCTATGACATTAACAGCAGGTGGGGTGAGCATGTATACACGCGCACAGGGTTCCGCTGACTCGCAGGATCGACTGGTTGACCAGTTCGCGCCTCTGGTCAAGCGCATCGCCTACCATCTGCTTGGGCGGTTGCCTGCCAGTGTCCAGGTTGAGGATCTGATCCAGGCCGGCATGATCGGGCTGCTCGAGGCCTCCCGCAAGTTTGACAATTCCAAGGGCGCCAGCTTCGAGACCTACGCCGGCATCCGCATTCGGGGTGCCATGCTCGACGAGGTGCGCAAGGGCGACTGGGCTCCGCGCTCGGTACATCGCAATACGCGCATGGTCAGCGACGCGGTGCGCGCCGTCGAATCCAGGCTGGGCCGGGATGCACGGGATCAGGAAATTGCCGCCGAGCTGGATGTCAGCCTTGAGGAGTACTATGCGATCCTCAACGATACCGCCGGCAGCAAGCTGTTCAGTTTCGATGACCTGCTCGAATCCGGTACGCGGGCTGATGCCCACAGTGACGAGGAGCCGTTCGGCGGGTTGGAGGATCAGCGTTTCCGGCAGGCTCTGGTCGAGGCGATCGATACGCTTCCCGAGCGCGAGCGCCTGCTCTTGTCGCTGTATTATGACGAGGAGCTCAACCTGAAGGAGATCGGTGCGGTGCTCGGAGTCAGTGAGTCACGCGTCAGTCAGTTGCATAGTCAATGCGCGGCGCGATTGCGGGCGCGACTGGTTGGATGGCGAAATGATTGATTTTGTGTCCAGCATCCGGACAATGCGCACAGGTTGCAGATTACAGACGCAGTGACGAATGAATAACAGCGGAGGCAGCGCATTTTGGCCCACTCCGGTTACACTGGCGTCAATTTAACGTGAAAGGCTTGTTTGGCCAGTAGCTTAACGGGGTGTGACACCGCACTCTTCCTGGTGTGTACGGAGGTCGACTTGGATAAGAATATGAAAATTCTCATCGTTGATGATTTTTCAACGATGAGGCG
>JAESUC010000147.1 GCA_016763285.1 Pseudomonas sp. | reverse complement strand
CTTCGACATGATGCTGCGTGGCCGCGAATGGCTGGCGCATCCCAAGCATCTGCCCCACGAGCCACTGGCGGTGGAGGCGCCCGCTGCCTGCGATTTCGGCAAGGAACCTGGTAAATGAAGCTACGGCACTGGTTTCCCTGGCTGGAGTGGGGCCGCCAATACGACCGGGCCGTTGCAGCGCAGGACGCTCTGGCAGCCGTGATCGTGACGTTGATGCTGATCCCGCAGAGCCTGGCCTACGCCATGCTTGCAGGCCTGCCACCGGTCACCGGGCTGTATGCCAGCATCCTGCCGCTACTGGCCTATGCCCTGTTCGGCTCCAGCCGCGCCCTGGCGGTGGGACCGGTCGCCGTGGTGTCGCTGATGACCGCCGCTGCGCTGGGCCCGCTGTTCCCGGCTGGTAGCGCAGAGTATATCGGCGCGGCCATGCTGCTGGCGCTGCTCTCGGGCGTCATCCTCAGTCTGATGGCCATGCTGCGCCTCGGCTTTCTGGCCAACTTTCTCAGCCATCCGGTGATCTCGGGCTTTATCAGCGCATCCGGCATCCTGATAGCCGTGGGCCAGCTCAAGCACCTGCTGGGTATACCGGCCTCGGGTGGCAACCTGCTGGAGATCATCGCGTCGTTGTGGCCGTCGCTACCCCAGATACATCTGCCAACCCTGTTGATCGGCCTGGCCAGTCTGGCATGGCTTTGGTGGGCGCGGGCCCGGCTGAAGCCTGTGCTGCAACGGCTGGGGATCAGCGCGGGAGTGGCAGGCAATCTGACCAAGGCCGGGCCGGTGCTGGCGATCATCGTTGCCATAGTGGTGGTCACTGCCATGCAACTGGCTGATTCAGGCGTGCGTGTGGTGGGCGTGATCCCCCAGGGGCTGCCAGGCATGATGGTTCCGACGCTGGACCTGCAACTCGCGCTTGAACTGCTACCGGCTGCGCTGTTGATCAGCCTGGTGGGCTTTGTCGAATCCGTCTCCGTGGGGCAGACGCTGGCCGCCAAGCGGCGCCAGCGGATCGAGCCCGACAGCGAATTACTGGGCCTGGGCGCAGCCAATCTCAGTGCGGCGTTCAGTGGCGGCTACCCGGTCACCGGCGGCTTTGCCCGCTCGGTGGTGAACTACGATGCAGGCGCCCAGACGCCCATGGCGGGGGTATTTACCGCAGCCGGCATCGGTCTGAGCGTGATGCTGCTGACCCCCTTGCTGCACAATCTGCCCCAGGCCGTACTGGCGGCGACCATCATCATTGCGGTGCTGAGTCTGGTGGACCTGGGTTCACTCAAGCGCACTTGGCGGTACTCACGGCCGGACGGCGCCGCCCAGCTGGCAACCCTGCTGGGCGTGCCGCTGATCGGCGTGGAAGCCGGCATCCTGCTGGGCGTGGGCCTGTCGTTGCTGCTCTTCCTGTGGCGCACCAGTCAACCGCACATGGCTGTGGTCGGGCAGGTTCCCGGAACGGAGCACTTTCGCAATATAGAACGCTTTGCCGTTGTCGAATCGCCGGAGGTGCTGTCGCTGCGGGTCGACGAGAGCCTGTACTTCCCCAATTCGCGCTATCTGGAAGAACGAATAGCCGAGCTGATTGCCGCCAGGCCCCAGGTACGTCATCTGGTGCTGATGTGCCCAGGAGTGAATCTGATAGACGCCAGCGCGCTGGATTCGCTGGAAAACATTACCGAGCGGCTGCACACGGCAGGGGTTCAGCTGCATCTCTCCGAGGTCAAGGGACCGGTGATGGACCAGCTCAAGCGCTCCAGTTTCCTGCAGGAGTTTGGCGGTCAGGTGTTCATCAGTCAGTTCCAGGCCCTGCAGACACTCTCACCCCGGGTCGCCCTGCACACGCTGAGGCAGGGCGCCCTTGATATGGCTGTACAGAGCCAAATGGAGAGTCCACCCACTGAAAACCGGCCATGATCCGGTGATCCAAGCCTGAGCTCGAATCAACGAATCAGCCCTAGCGGGTGTGCCGACGGCGAGGCCGGCTACAGCGGCACCCGCTCCCAGACCCAGACCGAGCCAATTGCTGCGATCATGCATACCCCAGCGGGCAGCACCACACGTTGATACAGCCATTGGCGGCGCAGCACAAAGATAAGCGGCACGACGCAGGCGACCACGGCGAGCTGCGCCAGTTCGACACCGATGTTGAAGCTGGCCAGCGCGATCAGCCGCGATGAGGTATCGGTCATGAAGTCTGCCAGTACGCTGGCAAAGCCGAAGCCGTGGATCAGACCAAAGCCGAAGCCGACAAGATACCTGCGCGTGCCCAGGAACGGCCAGATGATGTTCACGGCTGCGGCCACGATCGACAGCGCGATGAACGTCTCCACCCAGGCGATGGGCAGGCGGATAACCCCCAGCGTGGCAATGACCAGCGTAACGGAATGCGCCAGGGTGAACGCCGTGACTATCAGCGCCACATCCTTGACCGCCACAGCTAGCCGGTCTTCCACCACCCAGCGCCCCTGCTCGCGACGCACGGCGGCCGGTAACAGCAGCGCCAGCAGAAACAGCATGTGGTCATAGCCGATCCACAGGTGAACCATGCCTTCCCAGACAAATTCGACAACGGTGTGCCAGACCCCCTCGTTATCGACGAGGGACAGTTCCTGCTGATTCGGGCCGAGTACGCTCAGGCGATCATTGCCGTCGATGCGCGTCATGACCAGGGACCGATGCAGGGGGTCCTCGTCAAAGAACAGGTTGTAGCGCAGGGTCGCAGGGACGATCGCCGGGTCATAGCAATCCGGGCGAAACTCGACTACCAGGTAATTGCCATCGCTGTGCTGTGTAAGCCCCGCCATGCGCCAGTTCATCTGGCACAGAAGATCGCCCGATGCGGCCCGAAGACGAGGCGTCAGGTAGCGGCGGATACTATCCTGGCGAGCGATAATCTCGCTCCAGAGCAGCTGACCATCCCCGTCGCCATCCAGTGAGACGGTGCGCGCCAGATCGGTCAGGGCGATATCCAGCCGACCCGGCGCCTCGACCTCAGCCGGCTGCCAATACAGAAAGCTGTCACTCGCCTTGTGGGCCTGGACGCTGGTTGACAGCAACACACCCAGGAGCATCAGGATCAGTGATCGCTTCATAGGGTGCTCCTGTTGTCGTAGCCGGTTTCGTCAATGCCGCTTGGCTGGCCGGCACGCATTGCCGCCCGGCGCAGCAGCAACCGGTCTACCGGCGCTCGCTGGGTTTCCCAGTTGGCCTGCGCCGCAGCCAGTGCGGCCTGGGCATCGTTTTTGACGTCGAGCAGAAAGCGGGCATATTCCCACTCATGCAGGAATTCGCCGCGCCAGCGCGCTTCAGCAAAGCGCTCCTCCAGCTCACCCACAAGTCGAGGCTGTTGCGGATGTTGCAAGTGCGTCATGGCAATGGCGCGCAGCACCGCGAGGGTGTCGACCGCCTCGAAGCCCTGGGTAACCAGGAGCACTTCCTGAGCCCGTTCCTGCGCCAAGAGCCAGTCGGCATAGCGTGCCCGCTGGTAGAGGTCAGCCGGATCGCGCAGCAGGCTGCGCTGCCAGAGGTCACCGGCCTCGGGCAGCTGCAGTCGCGTAGCCATTTCTGCCTGGGTTACCAGGGCGTAGTCGCGCTCGGTGGTATTGAGATTGTCGCCGCGCACCAGTGCCTGGGTCAGCTGCTCATAGGCTTGCTCCGGCTCCTCGCCAAAACTGGCCAGCTCCTGCCTGCAGCTATCGGCAACCAGCCCGGCGCGCCCGTCCTGCAGCCGCTCGCAGGCCCGCCGCGCGCT
>JAESUC010000146.1 GCA_016763285.1 Pseudomonas sp. | reverse complement strand
TCAGACAGATTCTCCTGGGGAAGTGTTGGCGCTGCCCTGCTCGTGCATGCGGCGCTCGATGTTGCGGCGTGAGGCGCTGATATGGCGACGCATCAGCATTTCCGCGAGTTCGCCATCGCGATCGGCAATGGCTTCGATGATTCGGTGGTGTTCGGCAAACGCCTGCTGCGGACGTTTTGGCGTGGTGGAGTAGCGATAACGGTACATGCGCACCAGGTGATACAGATCGCCCAGCAGCATGTCACTGAGGGCCTTGTTCTTGCTGCCGCGGATGATCACGTAGTGGATGTCCAGATCACCTTCCTGCTGGTAATAGGACTCGTTGGCCTGCAGGCCGCTATGCTTCTCATGGGTCGCCAGTACATCGCGCAGCATGGCGATCTCGCTCTCGGACATGTTCTGCGCGGCCAGCCGACAGGCCATGCCTTCCAGGGCCTCACGTACATGGTAGAGCTCAAGCAGTTCTTCGTAGCTGAGTGACACTACCCGTACGCCGGCATGGGGAATGCGCACGACCAGGCGGCGGCCTTCGAGGCGGCGGATCGCTTCACGCAATGGCCCGCGCCCGATACCGAAGGTAGTCGAGAGATACTGCTCACTGATTCGGGTGCCCGGCGGGATCTCTCCCTTCACGATTGCAGTCTGAATGCGCTGAAAGGCGCCGTCGGACAATGTAAGAGCCGGTGAATCGCTTTGCACTTCCACCATTGAAGCTACCTTGTAGACAATGCTGTGATAATTTCGAGCTGCAGCAGGGATTCTGCGCGCCTCTGCAGCAGATTGTCAACAATCGGTGTCCAGCATGGAGATTTCTGGCCCAGAATGCGCCCAACGCGCATGCTGGAGGGGCACCTGCCAACCTCAATGCCTACTACGAGCCAACTTGGGGTCATGCTAAGATGCCGCTCGTCGGTCGCGCCCTGCCAAGAAGATCAAGCGCGCCGCGCTCCAATTCTGCCGCTGAGAACAACATGCAATCGATCAATACACACCTGAAGATTCTGATCGCCATTCTAGTCAGCCTGGGTATCGCGATTACCGCCTATCAGATCTACGTGATGGAGATCCCGCTCACAGAGGATGAAACTGACGCGATCTGGAGTCTGGATGCCAAGCTCGAGTTCGAGGCTGTCAAGGGCGTACCGGTCAAGGCGCAGATGTACATACCGCCATTGGGGCAGGACTATGTAAGCCTCAACGAGAGCTTCATCTCCAACAATTACGGGGTCAGCATCAACCAGCAGAACGGCAATCGCCGGGTGACCTGGTCTGCCCGTCGCGCCACCGGCACGCAGGCTCTGTACTATCGATTGGTGCTGACGCAGCGCTACAGCAGCGAACCGCCAGCCGCATCCGTACCGCCCCTGCGGGAGCCGATCGTGCTCGAGGGCGCCGAGCAGGTCGCCGTCAACGCGCTGATCAATCCGATCCGGCAGCATTCGGCAGACATCGAAACCTTCATCAGCGAAGCGATCAGTCGGGTCAACGACATCACCGATGACAACGTCAAGCTGCTGCTGGGCGGCGACACATCGCCGATCGCCAAGGCACGGGTAATCGACGTGCTGCTGGCCCAGGCCCGCATCCCCCTGGAACTGGTACATACCGTACGCCTGGAAAACCTGCCCAATCAGCAGCCCGAGCTATGGCTGCGCAGCCACAACGGTGAGAACTGGCTTTACTTTCATCCGGAAACCGGCCAACAGGGCATCCCTGATAATCGCCTGGTCTGGTGGACAGGTACTCAGCCGTTGTTCGATATCGACGGCGGTCGTCGGGGCCAGTTGACGCTGACCGTGACCAACAGCGAGATGAACGCCCTGCGCCTGGCCGAGATGACCTCGGACAACGCCTCTTCGCAGTTGCTCGAATACTCGCTGTATGGCCTGCCGCTGCACGCCCAGCAGGTCTACCGCGTGATGATCATGATCCCGATCGGCGTACTGGTTATCCTGTTGCTGCGTAACATCATCGGCATCCAGACCCTGGGAACCTTTACGCCAGTGCTGATATCCCTGGCATTCCGCGAGACGCAGGTCGGCTGGGGTATCGTGCTGTTCACCCTGATCACTGCACTGGGTCTGTCCCTGCGCTCCTACCTGGAGCACCTGAAGCTGCAGATGTTGCCGCGCCTTTCTATCGTTCTGACCTTTGTGGTGATCATCATCGCGATCATCAGCCTGTTCAGTCACAAGCTGGGTATCGAGCGGGCGCTTTCGGTCTCGCTGTTCCCGATGGTGATTCTGACCATGACCATCGAGCGGCTGTCGATCAACTGGGAAGAACGTGGCGGCGGCCATTCCTTCAAGGTCGCCCTGGGCACGCTGGTAGCAGCCACACTGGCGCACCTGCTGATGACGATCCCGGAACTGGCCTACTTCTTCTTCACCTTCCCGGCCACGCTGTTGATCCTGGTTGCCTTCATGCTCGCCATGGGTCGCTACCGCGGTTACCGCCTGACCGAACTGATGCGCTTCAAGGCGCTGACCAAACAGGGCTGAGGAAAGACCATGTTCTTCTGGAATACCTGGAAAACGCTCAAGGCAAATGGGGTCATGGGCATCAACCGCCGTAACGCGGACTACGTGCTCAAGTACAACAAGCGCCATCTGTACCCTGTGGTGGACGACAAGATCCTGACCAAGGAGCGCGCGATTGCAGTCGGGATCAATGTGCCCGAAATGTATGGCGTGATCGAGACCGAGAAGGACATCGACCGGTTCGACAAGATCATCGAGGGCCGTCGCGATTTCGTGATCAAGCCGGCACAGGGCGCCGGCGGTGACGGCATTATCGTGATCGCCGACCGCTTCGAGGGCATGTTCAAGACCGTCTCGGGCAAGATCATCAGCCGGGACGATATCGGCCACCATATTTCCAGCATTCTCTCGGGCCTGTATTCGCTGGGCGGTCACCGCGATCGGGTGCTGATCGAATACCGCGTCACACCTGACCCCTTGTTCAAGGGCATCAGCTATGAGGGCGTGCCGGACATTCGCATCATCCTGCTGATGGGCTATCCGGTCATGGGCATGCTGCGTCTGCCCACTCGGCAGTCCGGCGGCAAGGCCAACCTGCACCAGGGCGCGATTGGCGTCGGTGTCGACCTGGCTACCGGCCTGACCCTCAAGGGCACCTGGCTGAACAACAAGATCAGCAAGCACCCGGACACCACCAACCCGGTGGACGGCGTGCAACTGCCTGACTGGGACGGCTTCATGAATCTGGCCGCCTCCTGCTACGAGCTCTCCGGTCTGGGATATATCGGCGTCGACCTGGTGCTGGACGAGGAAAAGGGCCCGCTGATTCTCGAGCTCAATGCGCGACCTGGCCTGAATATCCAGATCGCCAACGATGCCGGCCTGACCCACCGCTGCCACATGGTGGAACGCCACCTGGCAGCGCTGAAGAAGACCGGTCGCACGGAGACGATTGCCGAGCGCGTAGCCTATTCGCAACGGCATTTTGGCCCGCCGGCATCCGTCAAACCGAAAACGGATGAGGAGTCCGGCGCTCCGGCATGACAGCCCCAGATTCTGGCTGCTATCAGCTCACCGAGCTACCCTACCAGGCTGACCCGGTGCCGCGACTGGCGGCCTTGCGCGCGCTGGGCCAGCCGGTGCTGCTGGACTCGGCAGCCGGTATCGAGCGCTTCGCCCGCTACAGCATCCTTGCCGCCGAGCCCCGGCAGGTGGTCGCGCCCCTGCCCGACGAATCAGGCGAGGCCACCCTCGCCCGCCTGCGTGCCGCGCTGCACACGCTGCCGCCGGCCACCTGGCCAGAGGGTGTCACCCTGCCTTTCGGCGCCGGCGCCCTGGGTTATATAAGTTATGACTTTGGCCGTCTGCTGGAATCCCTGCCCGCTCAGGCGCTGGCCGATATTCAACTGCCGGCCCTGCAGATGGGTATCTATGCCTGGAGTCTGGTCAGCGATCATATCGCCAGGCGCTGCTGGCTTGTCTGTCACCCTGCCGTGAGTACGGCTGAACGTGCCCGGGTGCTAGAGCTACTCGGCGCCCCGGCGGCTGAACCCGCAAGCTTTCGACTGAACGCACCCTTTCGCGCCGAGCAGAGCCGTGAGGCGTACCAGACCTCCTTCCAGCGCATCAAGGATTACATCCACGCCGGCGACTGTTACCAGATCAATCTGGCGCAGCGATTCAGCGCAGATTGCAGTGGCGACCCGCTGCAGGCCTATCGGCGCTTGCGCAAGGCCTGCCCCGTCCCCTTTGCTGCCTATCTTGAGAATGCTGACCACGCCCTGCTGTGCCTCTCCCCGGAGCGCTTCCTCAGCGTCGCTGCGGGTGTGGTCGAGACGCGGCCGATCAAGGGCACCCGCGGCCGCGGCAAAACGGCCGACGAGGATGCAGAGCTTGCCCGGGAACTGCAGGATTGCCTCAAGGACCGCGCCGAGAATCTGATGATCGTCGATCTGCTACGCAACGACCTGAGCCGTACCTGCGCGCTGGGCAGCGTAGAGGTACCCGAGCTGTTCAAACTGGAAAGCTATCCGAATGTGCACCATCTGGTCAGTAGCGTGACCGGCGTACTGGACGCGAGCCACGACGCACTGGATCTGCTGGCGGCCTCGTTTCCCGGCGGCTCGATCACCGGCGCGCCCAAGATTCGCGCCATGCAGATCATCGAGGAGCTGGAACCGGTCAGGCGCAGCCTGTATTGCGGCAGCATTGGTTACATCGGCTGTGAAGGCCAGATGGACCTGAACATCGCCATTCGCAGCCTGGTCCATCAGGATAACCGGCTGTATTGCTGGGGCGGTGGCGGGATTGTCGACGATTCGGAAGGAGAGGCCGAATATCAGGAAACCCTGACCAAGGTCAGGGTACTGATGGAGGCGCTGCTGGACTAGCTGCAAGCTGCAAGCTGCAAGCTGCAAGCTGCAAGCTGCAAGCTGCAAGCTGCAAGCTGCAAGCTGCAAGCTGCAAGCTTAATCAGTTTGTGGTGTGTCGGACCCCTGTCAAGCCCCTAATAGCCAGGAAAACAAAAGAATATCGGCACCCACGATCCACTTGTGGCTTGAGGCTTGCAGCTTGCCGCTTAAAGCGCCAGCGGCCGATTCGACGCCTTGATGAACTCTTTCTTCAACTCTTCAAAGGTATGCACCGCAGGGAACTGCGGGAACTCGGCAATCACGTTGTCCGGAGCATGGAACAGAATTCCGGCGTGGGCTTCGGAGAGCATGGTGGTGTCATTGTAGGAATCACCGGCGGCGACGACCCGGTAGTACAGGCTCTTGAATGCCAGTACCGACTGACGCTTGGGATCCTTCTGGCGCAGCTGATAATCCACCACACGGTCATTCTCGTCGGTAATCAGGCGGTGGCACAGCAACGTCGGGAAGCCGAGCTGACGCATCAGCGGCTGGGAAAACTCGTAGAAGGTATCGGACAGGATCACCACCTGGAAGCGCTCGCGCAGCCAGTCGACGAACTCGGGGGCACCTTCAAGCGGCTTGAGCGTGCCGATCACTTCCTGAATGTCGCCAAGCTTCAAGCCATGCTCATCGAGAATGCGCAGACGCTGCTTCATCAACACGTCGTAGTCGGGGATGTCACGGGTAGTCGCGCGCAGTTCGGCGATACCGGTTTTTTCAGCAAAGGCAATCCAGATTTCCGGAACCAGTACACCTTCAAGGTCTAGGCAGGCGATTTCCACAGGCAACTCCGTGTCGGCAAAATAAGAGGCGGTCAAGTTGGCGCAACAATCTACCTTTTGTCCCCGGCGGGCGCAATGGCGACGGCCTTGGGACGGCCATAACTAGAGCTTTATGGCATAAAACTATAACTAAATAAAAGAGGATGGACTAAGACCGCTTTGTTAGACTTCCCGCCATAACGGCCGCCTGCCAAGACCGGCGCCCAGCCCCCGGAGAGCCTGATGCCCCACGCACAATTGGATGTAGAAACACTGGCCCAGGAATATGCCAGCAAGTCACCCCAGCAGATATTGCAGCTGGCCATGGACCACTTCGACGACCTCTGGCTGTCCTTCAGTGGCGCCGACGACATCGTTGTGCTGGACATGGCCTGGAAGATCAACCCGGACATTCGGGTCTTCACCCTGGACACCGGCCGGCTGCACCCGGAGACCTACCGATTCCTCGAGCAGGTGCGCAAGCACTACGGGATACAGATCGAAGTCCTCTCCCCGGATCATCAGGCGCTGGAAGCCTATGTGAAGGAGAAGGGCCTGTTCGACTTCTACGATAACGGCCATGGTGAGTGCTGCGGCATCCGCAAGATCGCTCCCCTGCGGCGCAAGCTGTCCGGCGTGGACGCCTGGATTACCGGTCAGCGCAAGGACCAGAGCCCGACCCGTACCAATGTACCGGTGATCGAGGTGGACAGCGCTTTCAGCACCCCGGAGCGCGAGCTGATCAAGTTCAACCCCTTGTCCAATTACACCAGCGAGGATGTATGGAATTACATTCGCATGCTGGAAATTCCCTACAACAGCCTGCATGAACGCGGTTTCGTCAGCATCGGCTGCGAACCCTGCACCCGCCCCGTCCTGCCCAACCAGCACGAACGCGAAGGCCGCTGGTGGTGGGAAGAAGCCACGCAGAAGGAATGCGGGCTGCATGGGGGGAATCTCATCGCTAAAACATAGCTTCAAGCGGCAAGCTTCAAGCGGCAAGCTGCCCGAGGATTCTTGATATTGGGTGGCCGCTAGCAGGCCTTTCAGATTGACTGCGAGATCGCACAAAACCCGAGCTGCCTTTGGCTTGTAGCTTGTAGCTTGTAGCTTGTAGCTTGCCGCTTGCAGCTGGCCTTGAAGCCCAGGCTTCAATGCTCAGGCAGATCCACATCCGCAAACAGATCATCAAGCTCCTGCTTGCTGTGACAATGCAGCGCCTGGTCGACCCGCTCCCGCGTCAGATGCGGTGCGAAAGCTTCGATAAAAGCGTACATGAAGCCGCGCAGAAAGGTCCCGCGGCGGAAACCGATCTTGGTTACGCTGGCCTCGAACAGATGGCTGGCATCCAGCATGACCAGGTCGTCGTCGAGCTGGGGATCTACCGCCATCTTGGCCACGATACCCACACCCAGGCCCAGCCGCACATAGGTCTTCAGCACGTCGGCATCGGCTGCCGTGAAAACCACCTTCGGGCTCAGGCCCCGGTTGCTGAAGGCCTCGTCCAGCTTGGAGCGACCGGTAAAGCCGAAGACGTAGGTCACCAACGGATACTCCGCCAGCGCCTCCAGCGTCAGCGGTCCGACCTTGGTCAATGGGTGCGCCTTGGGCACGATCACACAGCGATTCCAGCGATAGCACGGCATCATCACCATGTCGGAAAACAGTTCCAGCGCCTCGGTCGCAATGGCGAAGTCGGCTGTGCCGTCCACTGTCATCTCGCAGATCTGGATGGGCGTACCCTGGTGCATGTGCAGGGACACATCCGGGTAGCTTTTGATGAAACGGCTGATGATGGGCGGCAGCGCGTAGCGTGCCTGGGTATGCGTGGTGGCGATGGTCAGATTGCCGCGCCGTTCGTTGCTGAACTCCTGGGCGATCTGCTTGATGCTGTCGCACTTGCGCAGGATCTCTCCGGCGGTCTGGATAATGCGCTCCCCCGCCGGGGTTATGCGGGTCAGGTGCTTGCCGCTGCGTGAGAACACCTCGACCCCGAGCTCGTCCTCCAGAAGCCTGATCTGCTTGCTGATGCCGGGCTGCGATGTGTAAAGACTCTGCGCCGTGGCGGATACGTTCAGATCATGGTGGGCCACTTCCCATATATAGCGAAGTTGCTGCAGCTTCATTGGTGCATTTCCCCTGTTGTATCCGCTTATGGCCGGGCGTCACTGACGGCCCGTGATTTATAACCTGCGCTTTATAACCATAATAGCTTGTAATTGACTCAGGTTAGACCATTCGATCTGGAAAATGCGCGACTAGTTGCAAAAAAATGACAGGCGGATCAGTCGGCGATCTTGCGTAGCCGGTTGCTGATGCCGTGGGGAACGTGCCCGGTGGGCACCACGCCCACTGCACTGCGGCAGTGCCCCTCCTGATCGTCGAAGAAGAGGTCGGCGCCAAAGGCGCGCAGAAACTCCGATTTATCCAGCCCCCCGAGAAACAGCGACTCATCCAGGCGGATATCCCATTCGCGCAGGGTACGGATGACCCGCTCGTGGGCCGGTGCACTGCGGGCGGTAAACAGGGCGGTACGGATAGGACATTCAGCGTTGCTGAATTCACTCTGGATGCGACTCAGGGCCGCAAGAAATCCCTTGAACGGGCCACCCCCCAGCGCCTCGCGGGCGGCAGCCTGCTCACTGGCCTGGAAGGCTTCCAATCCGTCACGCTGGAAGATCTGCTCGGACTCGTCGGAAAACAGCACGGCGTCGCCATCAAAGGCGATGCGCAATTCATCGCGGGCCTCGCGCCGGTGCTTGGAAGGCAGGATAGTCGCCGCGGCAAATCCGGCTTCCAGGGTGCTGCGCACATCCTCGGCGTGGGTCGAGAGGAACAGCTGACTGCCAAAGGCGGGAATGTAGACAAACGGGCTGCGCCCCCCAGCGAAAGCCGCGCGGGTAATACCCAGCCCGTAATGCTGGATCGAGTTGAAGACCCGCAAACCGGTATCTGCACTGTTGCGTGACAGCAGCACCACCTCCACCCGACTGTCACCCTCCAGCAAGGTGTTGATGTGCAGCAGCTTCTGGACCAGGACAAAGGCCTCCCCCTGTTCCAGGGGGATGTCCTCGCGGTCAATCTGGTATTTCCGGTAGGCCTCCAGGCCCTCCTGCTCATAGACCTGATGACTGTCATCCAGGTCGAAAAGGGCCCTTGAGGATATTGCGATAACCAGTTTCTCGCCCAGCTTGACCGGCATGCCCCAACCCCTATTCCTTGTGCGTATAGCTATCCTGCACGAACTGCAGCATGTTCAACAAGGCCGCAATGCGCGGCATGCTGTAACCGGCCTCGCTGCCCAGGCGCAGGGCTTCGCCGTAGAGGCTGTCGAGCTCCATCGGCCGCTTGTGCAGCCAGTCGTGATACATGCTGGGATAGTAGTCCGGCATATGCCGGGTGACCTTGAGCAGCTTCTGCGCATAATCCTCGGGCATGTCGTGGCCGCAAGCCTTGGCCGCGCCCACCACCTCTTCCATCAGGTCACCGATCAGCTGGCGGCTGGCAGGATTCTTCAGCAGTGACTCGGTACCGGCGTCCAGCAGCACCGATACGCCATTGAACGAGGCATTCCATACCAGTTTCTGCCAGCGCGCCGCGTCGACGTTGGCCATTTCCCGGGCCTCGATATTCGAGTCACGGAACATCTGCGCCGCCTCGGCGATAATGTCGGCTGCTTCCTGCTCACTGGCCGGACCGGAGTGATAGCCAAAATCCACCAGACCATTGGCCTGATGCTTGACCTGACCCGGCCCCTCGCGGAACAGGCACACATAGCACAACCCGCCGATCAGGTGGATGTGATCAGGCAGCAGCGGGCGCAGATGAGCCTCGTTGTTGAGGCCATTCTGGAACAGGATGACCTTGGCGCCCTGCGCTGCGGCAGAGGCAATGATGGGCGCGAGATCGGCATTGCCGGTCGCCTTGGTACCCACCAGCAGCCAGTCGCAGGGGGGCATGTCGGCCACGTTCTGGTAGGCCTGTACCGGGTTCAGGGTCATCTCCCCGTGGACCATGCTGTCGATCGTGATGCCGCGTTCCTTCACCGCGGCATACTCGCTGCGCAGCAGGAAATGGACATCCTGGCCTGCCCGGGCCAGCATTACACCGTAAAAGCCGCCGATTGCGCCCGTCCCGATAACTCCTATGCGTGGTTGTGTATTCTGCATGGCGACCTCTTCTGTTGGATTCAAACCGCCCATGGTAATCAAGCCCGGGCCGGCAAGACAGTCAGCAAGGCGACAAAGCACCTTAATCGTCGCAATATTCGTCCACGGGGTAGCCTGCCGCGCCATCCTTGATTAAGCTGTCGGGCTATTGATAAAGGCAGCCCGATTGGCAGCCTATATGACCGCTGGAATAGATATGGCCGACTTACCGATTGATGATCTCAACGTTGCCTCCAACGAGGTACTGATTACCCCTGCCCAGCTCAAGGCGAAGATACCCATGACGGCGGCCTCCGAGGCGACCGTCACCCGCAGCCGCCAGGTGATCCGTGACATCCTGGACGGCAAGGATCACCGCATCTTCATCGTCATCGGGCCCTGCTCGATCCATGACCTGGAAGCGGCCAAGGATTACGCCGGGCGTCTCAAGCAGCTGGCGGAAGAAGTCGGCGATACTCTGTATCTGGTCATGCGCGTGTATTTCGAGAAGCCGCGCACCACCGTTGGCTGGAAAGGCCTGATCAACGACCCCTACCTGGATGACTCGTTCAAGATCGAGGATGGCCTGCATATCGGCCGCCAGCTGCTGAGCGATCTCACCGCCATGGGCCTGCCCACGGCAACCGAGGCACTGGACCCGATTTCACCCCAGTACCTGCAGGATCTTATTTCCTGGTCAGCCATCGGTGCCCGCACCACCGAGTCGCAGACCCACCGTGAAATGTCCTCCGGCCTCTCCTCGGCTGTGGGCTTCAAGAACGGCACCGACGGCAGCCTGACGGTCGCCATCAACGCACTGCAGTCGGTTTCCAGCCCGCACCGCTTTCTGGGCATCAACCAGGACGGTCAGGTATCCATCGTCACCACCAAGGGCAACCAATACGGTCATGTGGTGTTGCGCGGCGGCAATGGCAAGCCCAACTATGACTCGGTCAGCGTGTCGCTCTGCGAGAAGGACCTGGAGAAAGCCGGCATCGCCCCGAATATCATGGTCGACTGCAGCCACGCCAACTCCAACAAGGACCCGGGCCTGCAGCCATTGGTCATGGATAACGTGGCCAACCAGATCATGGAAGGCAACACCTCCATCATCGGCCTCATGGTCGAGAGCCACATCGGTTGGGGCAACCAGTCCATTCCCAAGGATCTCAAGGACCTTCAGTACGGTGTATCCGTCACCGATGCCTGCATCGACTGGGACACCACGGTAGAGAGCATCCGCAGCATGCATGCCAAGCTCAAGGACGTATTGCCTGCGCGTCAGCGCGGCAAGGCCTGAGCCGCACACCGGCAGCATTGACCACCGCGCTGGCTGTCAGCCCAGCGCGGCGGTGAATAGACGGGTTGCCTCCAGACCGACCGGCCGCGAATGAATGCCCGGCGCCATCAGCTCGATCAACCTGCCCATGCGCAGCTCCCCAGGCAACAGTTTCAGCTCCGCTTGCAGGCTTTCGACCTCTGGGTCCTGTCCCAGGGCAGTCGCCCGTGCGGCTGCCACGGCCTGCTCGGCGGTGTCCTGTCTGACGGGATGTCGGTAAGCGCGGAAACGCTGTTTTCCACCCCCGTCCCTGAGCCAGTCACCGGCAATCCAGTCCTCCAGCAGCTGTTTCTCGAAGGGACTGAACACCCCGAACATCTGCGCATCGGCTCCGTCCACCAGCCGCCAGAATCGACTTTCCCGAGGATCCTCATGGCGCCTGATCCATCGGAACTGCTCCAGCGCGCGCAGAAATGCCGGAACCTGCCCGGGCTCTGCCAGCCACTCATTGACCGTCCGGCCACCTATTCGGCAGAAATCGGAATGCACCTGCCGACCGAACACCCGCTTGCGCTCGAGCATGTCGATCAAGGCGTGCTCCAGGTGGAATGACTCGATGACCGTGTTGCTGTTGATACCCAGTTCATTGAGTCGATAGCCATTGGCTACCCGCTCCATGAACAGCTGTGCATCACCCGCCGCCGGCATGAGGTCGAGCACCGCCTGCACGGCCTTGCGCGCATGCCCTGAATCGGCGTTATCGATAGTGACGTGCAGGGTGAAGTAATAGGGGTCGATATCCAGCTCGGCCAGCTCGAAGGCCGTGATCAGCAGATGCAGTGGCAACTGTTCATAGCCCAGGTTGTAGCCGATCACCTCTGGCAGGAATTCATCGGCATGGCGGGCAAGGGCCAGCTGTATCGCGCCCTGCTGATAATGCCCATCGCTCAACTCTGGCAGGCTTTCACAGCCATGGGCTGCCAGCAGGCGCTGGTAGATGACCACATGGTTCTGCGCCGGATCCCCGTCCCCCAGCTCCTCCAGATAGGTTCGCAGTAAGGGATAGAAGCGCACATCGCCCCAGTGCTCGAGCAGACCATATAGCCAGGCACCGTCGACCAGCTTGGTGGGCGCCACGCCCTGCAGGAAAGCCAGAGCATGGGACCGGCAGCTGAAGTAGCGCCGCGGCTGCCCAGCCTTGCGGGACGCCAGATAGGTCGCATAGCGGTCGGCCGTCTGCAGTGCCTGAGCTTCCATCCATGCTCCCAGCTGGTCAGCACCCAGCGGAATGTCGCTGGGTATACGGGCCGCCAGGTTCAACTGGCTCGCGAGAAACTCACGGGCTTCGGCTCGACTGCCACCTCCCCGCGGTTCGGCCAGCAGGTCGTTGTATATGCGGCGGGCTGAACCGCAGGTTGAAACCTTGGTGTTACCGGGTGGGAGCTCAAGCAGATTGGAGTCGGGCATGGGGTCTCCGGCATTCAGGCAAATGCGTAATCGGTCTATGGCAGGTCACCAGCGGACCGCCTTGTGTAACTAAGAGCCTGAAGGGAAACAAAAATTCCGCAGTTGTGAAGCAGAACCTTTCCGGTGCCGAGCCGGCTGAATCAGGGCCCGGGGCGGAAAGCGCTGATCACCGCCTCGTCGCATTCCAGATAGGGCCCACCCATCAGATCGATGCAGTAAGGCACCGCAGGGAATACCGCGTCGAGGCATTGTCGGATGGCGCGGGGCTTGCCGGGCAGGTTGATGATCAGGCTGCTGCCGCGCAGGCCTGCGGTCTGCCGTGACAGAATTGCCGTCGGCACATGTTTCAGCGATTCGGCGCGCATCAGTTCGCCAAAACCGGGCATGAGGCGATCACAGACCGCTTCGGTGGCCTCTGGTGTGACGTCGCGCTCGGCCGGCCCCGTACCACCAGTCGTGATCACCAGACAGCACTGCTCCTCGTCGACCAGTCTTTCCAGCATTCGCTCGATCTCCCGCGCCTCATCCGGAACCAGTCGATAAACCGGTTCCCAGTCACTGGCCAGATAGACCGTCAGCGTATCGATGATCGCCTTGCCGGAGATATCTTCATAGGTGCCGGCGCTGGCGCGGTCGCTTACGGTAAGAATGCCAATGCGCGTGGTTATGCTCATGCCATTCCCTCAATAGAGCTGAATGATCTCGCCGCTGCGATCCAGCGCCAGAAACTGCGAGATCATGCCTGCCTGGATCTGCTCCATCATCATCTTCAGCGGCTGTTCGGCTTCGTCGCTGTTGGACGGCAAACCGCCCCGCCCGCCCATGGACGAGACGAATGCGACATCCCAATGGATACCTGTGCGCTCCGATTCAACAACCAGGGCACTGAAATCGCCCACTTCGCTGGGCAGCTTGTCGACGCACAGAACCGGAGACAGCGTTCCGCCCTCCCCGCGCTCGAACTGAAGGATCTGGTCCGCCGTTGGGCTTTCAGGCAATTGGGCGGACGCAAACACAAAAAGCAGCCGTTGCGGTTCGGCCTGCATGTTCGCGGCTCGGATCAGATCGGGATAGGTTTCTATATTCATGCTGGCACTGCCCTGTTTCGACGTCTGTTGGTACAGAGTAGCAAGTGCCATCCAGACTGTGCGGGGCATTAGAGGAGGGCGGAATGCCCCTTTCGAGGTACTCCTGGTCAGGCTGCGCCGAGTTGTTTCAGTCCGCGCGTGCCCGGAGCTTCTCTTGCCGCTGCATGTAGCGTTCGACATAGGAGCAGGACGGAATAACCTCGTAGCCCTTCTCATTGGCAAACTGCAATGCATGGGCGGTGAGTTTGGCCGCAAGGCCCTTGCCGCGCAGTGCATTCGGCACGTAGGTGCGATAGATATCCAGCGTCTTGCGCCCTAGATCCATGTACGCCAGATAGGCCCGACTGCCGTCGATGCTGACGTAGAACTGCTTGTCTTCCAGGTCGTGATGTATTGTTATTTCCTGGTTCATTCTGTTCTCCCCGGCAGCATATAAACTGCAAAACCTATTGACCCCCGCCGACCGGAAAAATTCACCAGCGGGGTCAATTTGTTGTTACGCGGGTGGCGTGACTCCCACCCCGAGAGCCATCAGCAGGGCAATGGAGGCAAGACAGGCTATCACTGGTATGGCTACCGTGACCATGAACATGTCCTTGTAGGCTTCCCGGTGGGTCAGACCCATGATCATGAAGGTCGCGATCACGGCGCCGCAATGGGGCAGCGAATCAAGGCCGCCCGAGGCGATGGCGGCGATACGGTGCAGGATCTCCGGCTCGATACCCATTTCCAGATACTGGGGCGCCAGGGTCTGCATGAATATCTGCAGCCCGCCGGAAGAGGAACCGACGATCGCCGACACCACACTGGCCGAAGCAAATACCGAAAGCAGCGGCGGCAGATCTGCGCCGAGAATCCACTGCGCAAACTGGCTGAAACCTGCGGTCTGCGTCACGACGCCACCAAAGCCGATGACCGCAGCAGTATTGATCAGCGGCATGATGGAATCCTCGGCGCCCTGGCCGAACACTTCCACCATCTTGCGTCGCATCGAGGGAAACAGCACCACACAGGTCAGTGAACCCAGAATCAATGCCATGCTGGGCCAGATGATCGGTTGCGCCTGGCTGAAGATCAGCAGGGTGGCAAACAGACTGTCGCTCTGCGACCAGTCAGCCATGGCGATGATCAGGCGCGGCAGCATGATGGTACCCAGCACCACAACCATCGGAATCAAGGACAGTTTCCACGAGGGCACGTTGTCCAGGTCCCCGGCCAGCTGCTCCATGCGCCGATCCTGGGCATTCTCGACAAAGCCCTCGCCATTGGCCCGGGCAATACGCCAGCCACGTTCGACGTACCACATGCCCAGGCCGGCCATGATCAGCGCGGCAAACAGACCGATCCAGCCGCCGGCAAACAGGTCGGTCCCCAGGGAGCTGGCCGAGATCACGTTATGGATCGATGGCGTACCGGGCAACGCGGTCATGGTGAAGGTGCCCGCGCCCACCGATGTGGCTGCCGCCCAGAGGCGCTTGGGCAGGTTGGCCTCGCGCATCAGGGTGATGCCCAGCGGATACATGGTGAAGACCACCACGAATACCACCACGCCACCGTAGGTCAGCAGCGCGCAGACAATCATGCCCACCAGCAGTGTGTGCTTGACGCCGAGGCTGCGGGTGATCGCCAGGGAAATGCTCTTGGCCGCCTGGCTGGTGGCCATGGCCTTGCCGAAGATGGCGCCGCACAGGAACAACAGGAAGAAACGACCGGCGAAGCTGAACGCACCGAGTGAGCCGGACGGATAATACTCGAGCAGTGTCTGGGGTATCAGGAGACCGTTGGTGACAGCGACCACGAGTGCGCAGACGAGAGAGGCAATGAAGATGTTGATGCCGCGCATGGCCATGAAGATCAGCAGCGCCAGACCGGCCAGAAGGCCCAGGTTTCCCAGCATAGGAAGCGTTCCCTTGTAATTATTGATTGGCTCGCGACAAGATACCCTAGCTGCCTGACATTACAACTGCGGACTGGCGGGCTCGATGCGCTGAATAATGCCCTACTCCGTTGATTTATGGTGCGCCAGTTTCGTTTTTCAAAGTTGCTGCTAGACTGAACAGCGCCAGTTGGCAAACAGTTCTTCTATCCGTTCCATCAACAAGGGGATATTCATGAGAAACGCATTGAAGGTATCAGCCATCTCCCTGGCAGCTCTGCTGGCCGTGGGTTGTAGCACCAATGAACACCAGCACCAGCAGACGGAAGCCCGCATGTCGGCCACCGAGTCCTCGGTCGCCCGTGCCCAGGCCCGTGCTGACGAAGCCTATCGCATGGCAGAAGAGGCCATGGCCGTTGCCCAGCGCGCCGAGCGCAAGGCAGAAGAAGCCAACGAGCGCGCCCGTCGCATGCTGGAACGGGCAAGCCGCAAGTAAGACCCGATTCTGCCCTGGCCCACTCCAGCCCTTCGGGGCTGGATTGGCCTTGGCTGCGGATCAGTCAGCGCCGTTTTCACGGCCTGTGAGCCCGCTCAAGCGACCTGCCCCACCTACCAGTAGACCCTGACTTCTTCTCCCGAAGCCTGGCTGACCTTGGCAGTGCCTATCCGCCGCGGAATACCTTCCTCGGCAAAGGCAACATCACGGATTGCCTGCCAGTCGAGTACGACACCAGCAACCACGTTCGCCCGCTGTTCCAGCAAGGCCTGCACCGCCGCCTGCCGATCGAGTGTGGACGGCATACCATGCTCATCCAGGGGCGTATGGGCCTCGAGAAACAGGTCGCCGTTGGCATCGAGCGCCAGCTTGAACGGCTGGTTGATGATACGTACCGGCGTGTTGAGCGGGATCTGCGGAAACAGACTGGTGATGTCCTGGTTACGCATGCGGAAACAGCCATGACTGACGCGCATGCCGATCCCGAAATTCTTGTTGGTGCCGTGTATCACGTACCCGCTCATGGCCAGATTCATCTTGAACGGCCCCATCGGGTTGTCCGGGCCCGGCGGCACCACGGCCGGCAACGGATCACCGGCGGCAGCGTGTTCCTCGCGGATCGACTGGGGCGGGTACCAGGCCGGGTTCGCCTCCTTGCGCAGGACCCGGGTTTCGCCGATCGGTGACGACCAGCCCTGGCGTCCGATTCCCACCGGATAGGTGAGTACCCGGTCGCCCTCGGGGGGATAGTAGTAGAGGCGATACTCCGGCAGGTTGATCACGATCCCCGTGCGCGGTGCATCGGGCAGCACGTGCAGGCCGGGCATCACCACCTCGGCACCCACACCGGGCAACCAGGGGTCCATGGTCGGGTTCGCGGCAAGCATCTCAAGATAGCCGAAGCCGTGGGCTCCGCCCAACTCGGCGAAAGTGTCCTCGTAATCGGCAGTGACCGTATAGAGCTCGCCGACCAGCTCCTGGCCCTCGGACCGCAGGGGATGCTCAAAGGCGGTCGCCGGAGTGACCACGGCGAAAGCCCATACCGCAACCGGGATCAGGGCACGCCTGATCGAGGGAATGAGGCGCTGCATCTTAGACGCCATGGCGAACATCCAGATCGATCTGGCGGCAATCGCCGGCGCTTGCGCCGCCGCGCAAGGCATTGGCACGGGGCGCCTGACTGGCGGCAACGCGCTGCGCGCGGGCATGGGACACGCACTGAGGGCAGAGCTGGGGAACTATCGAGCGCAGCAGCTCGGCGAACACCGGGCGGGCCGGCAGCAGATCACCGCAGAGCGTGCGCTCGACCGGAATATCCAGACGCAGATTGATATCGACCAGATGCGTGTGCCACGGATCGCCCACAAACAGATCGTGCTGCTCTTCGCGCTTGACCACACACCACCGCTTGGCCATCCAGCTTGTTGTCACGACCTTCTCCTGTTGCGGGTCATTCCCGGAGCATGACGCTCATTGGGTCTCGAGCCAGGCCTCGATCGGCGGCCAGGCGTTATCCAGTATTCGCTGCTGGGCAGCTGCCGTGGGGTGAATGCCATCGGCCTGCATCAGGCTCCGATCGGCGACACCAGCAATGCCTTCCAGCACAAAGGGAACCAGAGGCACGTCATGCTCCTCACTGACGTCGACAAAGACCTGCGCGAAAGCCTCGGTAAAACGCAAGCCGTAGTTGGGCGGCAGTTGCATGCCCAGTAACAGCACCTCGGCATCGGCTTCCAGGGCCAGCTTTACCATCTGCGAAAGATTCTGTTGCATATTGGCAGGGGCCATCCCGCGCAGGCCGTCGTTACCGCCCAATTCTATCACTACCAGATCCGGTTCGTGACGCTCCAGCAGCCGTGGCAGGCGGGCCAGCCCCCCCGCGGTGGTATCGCCACTGACCGAGGCATTGACTACCGGAACAGGCTCCTCACGGGCCTGCAGGCGCTCTTCCAGCAGGGAAACCCAACCCTCGCTGATTTCCAGACCGAAAGCGGCACTGATACTATCGCCAACAACCAGGATCCCCTGGGCGCTGACTGGCCATGCCAGAGCGCTCAAGAGCACGATTGCCAGGTACTTTTTCATGTTCCTCATCAGAAGGCAGATTCCATGTCAGACAGCGTGATCGTTGCCCGCCACCTTAGCAAAGTCGTCCGCAGCCCGGAAGCGGCGTTGACCATCCTGGACGACGTCAGCCTGGATATTGCGCGGGGGAGCAGCGTGGCGATCGTGGGTGCCTCGGGCTCTGGCAAGTCGACCCTGCTGAGTCTGCTCGCCGGGCTGGATCTGCCCAGCAGCGGAGAGGTGCAGCTGGCCGGGAAAAATCTCGGCGAGCTGGACGAGGACCAGCGCGCCGAGCTGCGGGCCCAGCATGTCGGCTTCGTGTTCCAGTCGTTCCAGCTGCTCGACAGTCTGACCGCCCTGGAGAACGTCATGTTGCCGCTGGAACTGCACGGTCGCCGGGATGCCCGTCAACGTGCCGCGGACCTGCTCGACCGGGTCGGCCTGGGTGCCCGTCTGACCCATTACCCTCGCCAGCTGTCAGGCGGCGAGCAGCAACGCGTGGCCATCGCCCGCGCCTTTGCCAGCGAGCCGGACATTCTCTTTGCCGACGAACCCACCGGCAATCTGGATGCGGTAACCGGTGAGCACATCACCGATCTGCTGTTCGAGCTCAACCGCGAGCAGCACACGACCCTGGTCATGGTTACCCACGACCAGCGCCTGGCCGAACGTTGCCAGAGCGCCCTTCAACTGGCCGCCGGCAGACTGCTGGAGCCGGCACAATGAAGACCGGCACCTGGCACCTGGCGACGCGGCTGCTGGGTCGGGAATGGCGCGCCGGCGAGCTGCGAGTACTGGTCATGGCACTGGTGATTGCCGTACTGGTCAGCACCGCAATCAGTTTCTTTACCGATCGCCTGCAACGGGGCATGGTCAGCCGGGCTGCGGAGTTTCTCGGCGCCGACATGGTGGTCTCCTCGCGCTCGCCGCTGCCGGAAGCCTTCCTTGAGCAGGCACTGTCGCGCGGCCTGTCCCACGTGGACATTGTCGAATTCAACAGCGTCATGACCAGTGATGTGGAGATGCAGCTCTCCAGCGTCAAGGCCGTGGGCGCTGGCTACCCGCTCAAGGGTCAGGTCCGTATTGCGAACAGGATGTTCGGCGCCGAACGGGTCGCCGGTGCCGTGCCGCCGCCCGGCGAGGTGTGGATCGAACCGCGCCTGGCTGCGCAGCTGGCGCTGGAAGCCGGCGACAGACTGGATGTGGGCCTCAAGGCGATGACCATCAGCGCCATGTTGACCTATGAGCCGGACCGGGCGGGCGACTTCTACAGCCTGACGCCCCGGGTACTGATGAACCTTGCCGACCTGGAGGAGACCGGCGTGGTGCAGCCCGGCAGCCGGGTACGTTACCGCCTGCTGCTGAGCGGGCCGGAGAGTGCGTTGCGTGGCTATGCCGACTGGCTGCGCCCCCAACTGGAACCCGAGCAACGGCTGACGACGGTAGCGGACGACAATCAGCAGATCGGCAGCGCCCTGGATCGCGCTGCCCAGTTTCTGGGTCTGGCCAGCATTGCCGCCGTGGTCCTGGCGGGGGTTGCCGTTGCCCTGTCTGCCAGCCGCTTTGCCACCCGCCATTTCGACACTAGTGCACTGCTGCGCTGCCTGGGTGCCAGCCGGCGCCGGGTCATGTCCATCTTCCTGATTCAGCTGGCCTGCCTGGGACTGCTCGCCACCCTGGTCGGGCTTGCCCTGGGCTGGGTAATGCAATGGGGACTGGTGCAGCTTTTACGCGAACTGTTACCGCCGGACCTGCCCGGCGTGGGCCTCAAGCCACTGCTGGTTGGTGGTGCCACCGGCCTGATTGCGCTGGCCGGCTTCGCCCTGCCCCCGCTGATACGCCTGGGTCAGGTAGCGCCACTGCGCGTACTGCGCCGCGACCTGGCGCCCCTGCCCAGCAGCGGCTGGCTGATCTACGGCCTGGCCCTGGGCGGACTCAGCCTGTTGATGTGGCAGTTCACCGGCAACCTGCGGATTACCCTGGCGGTGGTCTTCGGCGGCGCGGCCGCCGCGCTGGTACTCGGTCTCGTGGCCTGGGCGCTGCTGCGCCTGACCGGCAGCCGACTGCGCAATGCCAGCCTGGCATGGCGCCTGGGTAGTGGTCAGTTGCTCAAGCAACCGGTCGCTGCCGCCGGCCAGATCCTCGCATTCGGTCTGATCCTGATGTCCATGGTAGTGGTGCTGATACTGCGCACCGAGCTGCTCGACACCTGGCAACAGCAGTTACCCGAAGACACGCCCAATCACTTCGCGCTGAATATCATGCCCGCCGAACAGGAGGCCTTCACCGCCACTCTGGAGCGAATCGGCGCGGTGAGTGCGCCGCTCTATCCGGTCACTCCGGGCCGCCTTACCGAAATCAACGGCCAGCCGGTACGCGAGCAGGTGACCAAGGAAAGCCAGGGCGAACGGGCGATCAGTCGCGATCTGAGTCTGACCTGGTCTGCCAGCATGGCCGCTGACAATACCCTGCTCGCGGGTGAATGGTGGCCGGATCCCCTGCCGGAAGACGAACCGCTGATATCCATCGAATCGGGTCTGGCCGACAGCCTGGGGGTGGCGGTCGGCGATGTGCTCAGTTTCGTGATTGCCGGACAGGTGCTCGATGCCCGGGTGCTGAATATACGCGAGGTCAACTGGGACAATTTCACGCCCAACTTCTACATCATCTTCTCGCCCGGCAGCCTGGACAACATGCCGGCCACGCTGCTGACGAGTTTCAGCCTGCCCACCGAGCGACGCGCGGAGCTACGCGAGCTGGCGCGCGCCTTTCCGGCCATGACCCTGCTGGAGGTCGAGGCCTTGCTCAAGCAGATCCGCGACATTCTTGCCCAGGTCACCCTGGCGGTCGAATATGTGATGGTCTTCGTATTGCTGGCGGGCTTCACGGTGCTGTTCGCGGCACTGCAATCGACCCTGGACAACCGCCTGTACGAGGGCGCCCTGCTGCGCACCCTGGGGGCCCGCAAGGGCTTGTTGCGCCAGGCCAATCGCCTGGAGTTTGCGCTACTGGGCACGCTGGCCGGCGTCATGGCCATTGTCTCGGCGGAACTGATCACCTGGCTGCTCTACCGCTTCGCCCTGAACCTGGACTGGACGGGCCATTACCTGCTCTGGCTGCTGGTGCCGCTGACCGGTGCGGTACTGATCGGCGTGGCAGGGGCGTTGGGGACCCGCGCGGTCGTGCGCGAGAGCCCCATGCGGCTGATCAATCGGGGTAGCTAGAGGAGCCCTGGCCAGGGACGGCCGGCTCGCCCGTGTAGTCGATGGCGTGGATCAACCAGCCCATCTCCCCCTCCGGGGTCACGACTATCGCCTCGTCACCGACTGCCTTGCCCAGCAGGGCGCGAGCCATGGGTGAATCGATCGAGATATAATCCCGGCGGCCGAAAATCTCGTCATAGCCGACGATGCGAAAGCGCCGCTGATCGCCGTCATCGCTCTCGACCTCGACCCAGGCACCGAAAAACACCTTCCCGGCCTGCTCCGGCCGGTGTTCCACGACCTTGAGATCCTCGATCCGTTTGCGCAGATAGCGCACGCGCCGATCAATCTCGCGCAGCAGCTTCTTGTTGTACTGGTAGTCGGCATTCTCGCTGCGATCACCCAGGGACGCCGCCCAGGTCACCTTGCGGGTGGTGTCGGGCCGCTTCTCACGCCAAAGGTAATCCAGCTCTTCCTTTAATCGGGCAAAACCCTCAACCGTAATCAGCCTTGTGGTCACTGCTTCACTCTCTATTCAGCCGGTGCGCCGTGTTGTTCGACCGCACCAAAAAAGGGATCAGACGTATCCCGCGCACCTCGATGGACCAGATATTCGGCACCGCTACCTGCACCGCACTGCCCATTTTCGGTCGCCATTGTCGTTCTGTCGTTGTGCACCGGCTTGCGTAAAGGCCCGCTACAAGGCGTCCCGCCAACAATGCAAAGGCGCTGACCGGACCAGGAAGCGGGGTCCACGGCGACGGCTGGCATACAACTTGCTGGCTACACAATATTCCCGGCGGACACGCAGCCGGACAACCCCGGTGGTCAAAGGCGACACTTACTGGGCTGGTGAACCCGGCAGCTTAGCCAGGTGCTCACTGTAAACAACCCATGAATATCAGGCAAAGGCGCCTGGAGCTGACTACCAGCTTCAGGCGCTTTTTTTTGTTTTGGGCCATTGCCACCGGCAAGGTCTGCAACGGAGGAAAGACTATGAGCTCCAGTACCTATTCGGGCAAGAAAGAGACCCTGGTCGTTATCGGCAACGGCATGGTCGGTCACCATTGCGTCGAACAGTTGATCGAACGCGGCGCCCTGGAGCGCTTCGAACTGCACGTATTTGGCGAAGAACAGCAACGCGCCTATGACCGTGTGCATCTCTCCGAGTATTTTGGCGGTCGCGACGCCGAGTCCCTGGCTCTCTGTGACGCCGATCTCTACGCTACCCACGGGGTCCAGCTGCACCTGGGCGTACAGGTTGTCGATATTGATCGTACCCGCCGCGAAGTCATTACCCGCAACGGCCGCCAGGCCTATGACCGATTGATTCTGGCCACCGGCTCCTACCCCTTCGTGCCACCCATTACCGGTGCCGAAGGCAATTCACGCCTGGTCTACCGGACTCTGGAAGATTTAGACGGCATCCGGGCTGCAGCCACCGGCGCACGCCGTGGCGTCGTGGTCGGCGGTGGCCTGCTGGGCCTGGAGGCCGGTAACGCGCTCAAGTCACTGGGGCTGGAAGCCCATGTGGTCGAATTCGCGCCCCGGCTCATGCCCGTGCAGCTGGATGATGAAGGCGGCGCTGCATTGCGTGCACAGATAGAGGCGCTGGGCGTGGGTGTGCATCTGGGCTGCGCCACCGAGGAAATCGTGCAGGGCGAGGAGTACCGCTACCGGATGAATTTCAAGGGCGGCGAGTGCCTGGAAGCCGACCTGATCGTCTTCTCCGCCGGCATCCGCCCGCAGGATGCCCTGGGCCGCAGCGCCGGACTCGAGCTGGGTCCGCGCGGCGGTATTGCGATCGACAACGACTACCGCACCAGTGACCCGGCAATTTTCGCCATTGGCGAATGCGCTGCCTGGAACGGCACCTGTTTCGGCCTGGTCGCGCCGGGCTACAGCATGGCCCGTAACCTGGCATTGCAGTTAACCGGCGAACCCCATGAATCCTTTGCCGGCGCAGACATGTCGACCAAACTCAAGTTGCTGGGTGTGGACGTCGGTTCGATCGGCGACGCCCATGCTGCGACCGAGGGCGCAAAGAGCTATCGCTTCATCGACGAAGCCAACTCTAGCTACCGGCGCCTGGTAGTGTCCGCCGATGGCAAGAAGGTCCTTGGCGCCGTGCTGGTTGGCGACAATAGCTACTACGATACCCTGCTGCAATATTGCCAGAATGGAATCGACCTGCCTGCCGATCCATCCGGCCTGATTCTGCCACTGACGGATGGAGCGCCCACCCTGGGCGCCGATGCGCTGCCCGACACTGCCACGATCTGTTCCTGCCATAACGTCAGCAAGGGGGCGATCTGCTGCTCGGTGGACGCCGGCTGTACCGACCTGGGCGAGCTGAAAAGCACCACCAAGGCGGGCACCGGTTGCGGCGGTTGCGCTGCGCTGCTCAAGCAGGTGTTCGAACACGAACTCGGTGCACGGGGTGTCGAAGTAGACCGGAGCCTGTGTGAGCACTTCGCGCACACGCGCCAGGAGCTCTACGCCATCGTTCGGGTAGAGAGCATCGACACCTTCGAGGCGCTGCTCAAACGTCATGGCCGCGGCCATACCGGCTGTGACATCTGCAAGCCGGCCGTCGCCTCTATCCTGGCTTCCTGCTGGAACCAGCCGATCACCGATCCCCTGCTGGTTCCGTTACAGGACACCAACGATACCTTCATGGCCAACATGCAGAAGAACGGCACCTACTCGGTGGTACCCCGCGTTGCAGGCGGCGAAATCACCCCCGACAAGCTGATTGCGATGGGCGCTGTGGCGAAAAAGTACGACCTCTACACCAAGATTACCGGCGGCCAGCGCATCGATCTGTTTGGCGCGCAGTTGCATCAGCTACCGGACATCTGGGCCGAGCTGATTGAGGCCGGATTCGAGACCGGTCACGCCTACGGCAAATCCCTGCGCACGGTGAAATCCTGTGTCGGCAGTACCTGGTGCCGCTACGGCGTACAGGACAGCGTGGGCATGGCGATTGTGCTCGAAGACCGCTACAAGGGCCTGCGTGCGCCGCACAAGATCAAGTTCGGCGTGTCCGGTTGCACCCGTGAGTGTGCCGAGGCGCAGAGCAAGGATATTGGCGTCATCGCCACGGAAAACGGCTGGAACCTGTATGTGTCGGGTAACGGCGGCATGCGCCCGCGCCATGCCGAACTGTTTGCCACCGACCTGGATGACGCCACACTGATCCGTTATATCGACCGCTTTCTGATGTTCTACATCCGCACCGCCGATCGGCTGCAGCGCACATCGGTGTGGCGCGAAAGTCTGGAAGGCGGTCTGGACTATCTCAAAGAGGTGATCATCGAAGACAGCCTGGGCCTGGCCGGCGAGCTCGAAGCCCAGATGCAAGGGGTGATCGATCGCTATGAATGCGAATGGGCCAATGCTCTCAAGGACCCGGAGAAGCTCAAGCGCTTCCGCACCTTCGTCAATGACGAGCGCGGCGACCCGGATATTCACTTCGTCAAGGAGCGTGGCCAGAGCCGTCCGGCCAAGGCTTCCGAACTCCATCTGATTCCTGTTGCTGAGGAGACCATCTGATGACTCAACCCAATGTCGCCAACGTCGATAGAACTCACGCCAATGCCGCGCAGGCTCTGGCCGGCCACTGGAAATCGGTATGCAGTCGCCGGGATCTGGTAGCCAATTCGGGCATCGTTGTGTGGTTCGACGGTGCCCAGATCGCCCTCTTCTACCTGCCTGAAACCGACCAGGGCGAAAAGCTCTTCGCCCTCGACAACCGCGATCCCAAATCGGGCGCCAATGTGATCGGTCGCGGCATCATTGGGCATCTCCAAGGCTCCCTGGTGATTGCCTCACCCCTGTACAAGCAGCATTTCCGTCTGGAGGACGGCGCCTGCCTGGAATATCCCGAACACCAGCTACGCATATGGCCCGTCCGCTTCAATGACAATGCTGTTGAAATCCTCGCCGTACCCTGAAACGGCACCCTGCAAGCCGCTTCCACACTAGAGAGATACCCCATGTCCTATCTGATTCCGTCCGAATTTGTCACCAAAATGATCGATGCCGGTGAGTCGAAAATATTCATGGCGCCACGCGACGCGCTGATTCGCGCTTTCATGGCTGGAGCCATCCTTGCCATCGCAGCGGTTTTTGCCGTTACCGTCACGGTCCAGACCGGCTATCCGATCATCGGCGCCATTCTCTTTCCGGTGGGCTTCAGCATTCTCTACCTGATGGGCTTCGACCTCTTGACCGGCGTATTCGTACTGACGCCCCTGGCGCTGTTCGACAAGCGACCCGGGGTAACCGTCGGGGGCATTCTGAAAAACTGGGGTCTGGTCTTTACCGGCAACTTTGCCGGCGCGCTGACCGTCGCCTTTCTGATGGCCATCGTGTTCACCTACGGCTTTACCAAAGCACCGGATGCGGTCGGCAAGATCATCGGCGATATCGGCGAAGGCCGCACCGTAGGCTACAAGGAATATGGCGCTGGTGGCATGGCGACGATCTTCATCCGCGGCGTGCTGTGCAACTGGATGGTTTCGCTGGGTGTTGTCGGCGCAATGATCTCCACCACAGTCAGCGGCAAGGTCATCGCCATGTGGATGCCGATCATGCTGTTCTTCGGCATGGGCTTCGAGCACTCGGTAGTCAACATGTTCCTGTTTCCCTCGGGACTGATGCTGGGCGGCAACTTCTCGATCATGGATTATCTGGTATGGAACGAGCTGCCCGTGGTGATCGGCAACCTCATCGGCGGTCTTTCGCTGACCGGCCTGACACTCTATGCCACACACATCCGCACCGGCGCCAAGCGCGTTCCGGCCTGAACCATCCTGCCCCAGCCTAGACCGGCCGGGGTCCGTTGCGAAGCACCATGTCCAATCAGCCAAGTGTTTCCACAGGGCAATGCTCGAACAGAGGCCGCAAGGAGGTCAATCAGGACTTCCACGGCCTCTGCGTGCCTGATGAGCCCCTATTGAGTACCAAGGGCATCGCGATCGCTCTGGCCGATGGTATCAGCAGCAGTCAGGTCAGCCAGATTGCCAGCAAGACCGCAGTGACCGGTTTTCTCGAGGACTATTACTGCACATCCGATGCCTGGTCGGTCAAGAAATCCGCGCAACGGGTCCTGATGGCGACCAACTCCTGGCTGTATGCACAGACGCGTCAGAGCCAGTACCGTTATGACCGCGACAAGGGCTATGTCTGCACGCTGAGCGCCCTGATATTCAAGTCGACCACGGCCTTTCTGTTTCATGTCGGCGATGCCCGTGTCCACCTGCTGCGCGGCGACCGCATGGAACAGCTGACCAACGATCACCGTCTCTGGATAACACGCGACCAGAGCCACCTGAGCCGGGCCCTGGGGATTGAACCGCACATCGAGATCGACTACCGCAGCCTGCAACTCGAGCCGGGCGATATCTTCATACTCAGCACCGACGGCATTTACGAGCACCTGTCCGAAGCCGCCATGGCCGGGCTGATTGCCATGCACAGTGACGACCTGGACCTGGCCGCTCGCCAGATCCTCGAGACGGCATACGATCGGGGCAGTGACGACAACCTGACCGTACAGATAGTACGCATCGACAGCCTGCCGCCGTATCAGGAGGCTACCGAGTTGCTCCAGCACCTGACTACGCTGCCCTTTGCACCGGTACTCGAGCCCCGTATGGAGATCGACGGTCTTACCGTCATCCGCCAGCTGCATGCCAGCAATCGCAGCCATGTCTTTCTTGCGCGCGACAACCGGAGTGGTCATCACGTGGCGCTGAAGACGCCATCGACCGACATGCGCCATGATCCGGTGTATCTGGAACGCTTCCTGATGGAGGAGTGGATCGCGCGGCGAATCGACAGCGCACATGTGGTCAAGGCTGCTGCCCAGAGCCAGAAACGCCAATACCTTTATACCCTCAGCGAATTCATTGAAGGTCAGACTCTGGCCCAATGGATGATCGACAATCCGCGACCGCAAATGGAAACGGTACGTCGTATCGTGGAGCAGATCGCCCGCGGCCTGCGCACGTTTCATCGCCTGGAAATGCTGCACCAGGATCTGCGGCCCGCCAATGTGATGATCGACAGCGCCGGCACCGTGAAGATTATCGATTTCGGCGCCACCCGGGTCGCCGGCATCATGGAAATGACTCCCCTGGCGGCCGACGGAGACATTCTCGGCACCCTGCAGTACAGCGCACCAGAGTATTTTCTCGGCGATAGCGGATCGCCGCTCTCGGATCTGTTTTCCCTTGCGGTCATCACCTACCAGATGCTGACCGGCAGACTGCCCTACGGTGTGCAGGTCCCAAGCGCCAGAACCCGCGCGGCGCAAAGCCGTCTCAGCTATAGCTCGGTACTGGAAGATAACCGCGAGATCCCGGTATGGATCGATGAGGTCCTGAAAAAGGCGCTGCATACGCAGCCGCACAAGCGTTATCAGGAGCTCTCGGAATTCGTCTACGACCTGCGTCACCCCAACCCGGCGTTCCTACAGCGCACCCGCCAGCCGCTACTGGAACGCAACCCGCTGCTGTTCTGGCAAGGCACGTCCGCCATCCTGGCTGCCATTGTCGCCCTGCTGGTGATCCTCTGGCCGCGCTGAGCCCCGTACTGGCTCCGCCCGGAACCACGCCGACGCACCACTTTAGTGCTCGACAGCTATCTTTTCTCAAGAAAAGGATTAGCATGATATGACCTCCTTTCGAGACATAGCTGCCAGCATCCTCGGAGGAGCAAAAATAACAAAATCGGGACATAAGTATGGATATTGCTTCGCCAGGCAGGGGCGACGATCATGACAAAGACGTCACCGGCAGCAACACCCGCAATGACCAGGCCCTGCGCAAACGCAGACTGGCCATGTCATTTACCACCTACCTCGCCACGTTCCTCGTGGTGGCTCTGTTCGCCTACCAAGGCCTGATTCCGCTGCCGATAGCCAGTCATTTTCTTTTATTCAGCATCGCGGTAAACGGCCTGTTCTGGCTGTTGATTCAATTGGATCTCAATCTCAAATTGCGCGATCCGAGCATGACCATGCTGCAGATTACGCTCAGCCAATGGCCCGCATTGTGGGTGATGTTCTTTCTGGATGCAGGGCAAGGTCGAGCGATATTCCTGGTGATCACTGTGGTGCCCCTGCTCTACGGCATTCTCGCTCTCAACGTGCGCCAGTTCATCCAGGTCAGCATCATCTTCTTCGTACAGTACTGCGTGCTTCTGCTGGCTCTCTGGCTATTGCGACCCCAGGTACTGGAAACCAGCATCGAGTTGGTCCAACTCTTTGTTTTCATCATAGTCCTGGCCGAGGTGGCACTGATCGGCGGCTTCATAAGCAACCTGCGCGGCAAACTGCGGCTGCGTAACCGGGAACTGAAAGACGCCATGGAGCGCATTCAGCAACTGGTCAATATCGACGAGCTGACCGGTATATATAACCGCCGCCGCATCGTGCAGGCCCTGTCGGATGAGTCCAACCGCTGCCGGCGGACGCCCGGACCGTTCAGCCTGGGCATCGTGGACGTGGATCACTTCAAGGAGGTCAACGACACCTACGGTCATCAGGCGGGTGACGAGATTCTGCGTAAGCTTGCCGGCGCCGTCGTCGCTGATCTGCGAGCAATCGACAGCTTCGGACGCTACGGTGGCGAGGAGTTTCTGCTGGTACTGCCGCAGACCTCCCTGACCGGCGCGCAGATCAAATCAGAGCGGATCTGCAAGACCATCAGGGGCCTGCGGTTTGCGGGTCTGGCCGAGGATTTTCGCATTACCGTGTCGATCGGCGTTGCCGAAGCCTTTCCTGGCGAGAGCACCGATGACACACTGGCCCGGGCTGACCGCGCGCTCTATGAGGCCAAGGAAAGTGGCAGAGACCGGGTCGTCTGCTGCACTGCATGCTCAACACCCGACACCATCGGCAGGCCGGCACCTCTGGTCTGACGACACCCGGACCGGGCATGCTCCGTATACGCAAGCGAGAGAATGAAGATGACGACCGACAAGAGCTCCCCTGCCACCGCCCGCCTGGACAAGATCCTGGCAGACGCCAAACACAGCCGCGAGAGCGGTTATCGGGAAAAGGCGCTGAAGATGTACCCCTGGGTCTGCGGCCGCTGTGCCCGGGAATTCAGCGGCAAACGGGTCAGCGAGCTGACCGTGCACCACCGCGACCATAATCACGACAACAACCCGCAGGATGGCTCCAACTGGGAACTGTTGTGCCTGTACTGTCACGACAATGAGCACGCCCGCTATACCGACCAGCAGTATTTCAGCGAGGGCTCGACCGCCAGCCAACAAGGGCCGCAGTCAAGCCATAAAGCCTTTGCCGGTCTGGCGGACCTGCTGAAGAGCAAATCCTGAGACCGGTTTCAGCTGCGGCCGTGGGGTAGCGTCAGATCCAGGCCATCACCAATCGGCACGATGCGGGTCGGGTTGATGGTGTCGTGGCTGTAGTAGTAGTGCTGTTTGATCTGTTCCATGTCCACGGTATCGGCAATGCCGGGCTGCTGGTAAAGCTCGCGCAGGTAGCCGGTGATGTTGGGATAGTCCTCGATCCGCCGCAGGTTGCATTTGAAGTGGCCGTGGTACACCGGATCAAACCGTACCAGTGTGGTAAACAAACGCCAGTCCGCCTCGGTGATGCTCTCTCCCGCCAGATAACGGTGTTTGCCGAGCACACTCTCGACCCAGTCCAGCGCGCCGAACAATGTCACGCATTCATCGTCGTAAACGCGCTGACTGGTGGCGAAACCGGTCTTGTAGACGCCATTGTTGATCTGGTCGTAAACACGACCATTGGCGCTGTCTATCACCTCCCGCAGGTCCTGCGGATAGAAATCGTCGGTATTGCCGGTCAGCCCGTCGAAAGCGCTGTTGAAGATACGGATGATGTCCGCCGACTCGTTGTTCACGATCGTTTCGTCCCGCGTATCCCATAACACCGGCACGGTAACGCGGCCGGTGTAGTCCGGCTTGGCTCTGGTATACAGCTGATGATGGAACCGGAAACCGTAAAGCGGCTCCGGCGGGTCATAGGTCCAGCCATTTTCCAGCATATGCGGATGCACCACGCTGATCGGGATATGTTCTTCCAGACCCTTGAGCTTGCGCATGATCAGCGTGCGGTGCGCCCACGGACAGGCCATGGCGACATACAGGTGATAACGGCCAGACTCCGGCGGGAAGCGTCCGCCCGGCTCGATCCAGTCACGAAAGCCCGCGTCCTCTCGAACAAACTTGCCTCCGGTGCTCTCGGTGTCATACCACTCGTCGTGCCAGGTACCCTCGACCAGCTTGCCCATAGCTTCCTCTCCCGTAGACTGCGATGTGCGGAGCTTGGCAGTCCCGGCAGCACCTGACCAGTGATGGAAAAACCTTGCGGCAATTATTCCGCGAAGCGCGTATACTATTCGATCTATTTATTCCCCAAGGTTCACTTCAAGTATGTCCGATACCGCTCCGGCGGCACCTCAGTTCGCCGACTTAGGCCTGCCTGCACCACTTCTCGAGGCGATTACCAGCCT
>JAESUC010000145.1 GCA_016763285.1 Pseudomonas sp. | reverse complement strand
GTTTCTTAGGCAACTCGGGGGAATTAAATCCAGAAATTTGGGATGCTGCGAACGTTCGCTTTTGTTTAAAACCGGAAAGGGCTGCGCTGGTCGCAAAGCGAACGTTTAGATTTGGCGTAGGCTCGGGGATAAGCGGCGACGTATGATGCCGACCGGATCGGCCCCCTTGCTGGTTGCCATAACCGACCCCGGCAGAGAAGTTGGCTCTCGTAGATAAGCTCACGACGTGTTTTCCTCTACGCCCTTATAAAGAGACGTAATGAGCGGGCACTTCACGTCACCCTGCTCAGTGCAACATGCCTGCACCAGCCCCTCCAGCGTTCGCTCGATACGCCGCAGACTTGAAATTTTCTCACGCACCTTGGCGAGCTTCTGTCCGCCCAGTACCCGTGCTTCATCGCAATGGGTGCCGTCTTGCAGTGTTAGCAGTCCTCCGATTTCATCCAGGCTGAAGCCCAACCATTGGGCCGTTCGAATGAACTGAAGACGCGCCAACGCCTGATCGTCGTAATGGCGGATGCTTCCATAGGGTTTGTCAGGCTCTGCCACCAGTCCCCGGCGCTGGTAATAGCGGATGGTTTCCACTCCGATATTGGCGGCCTTGGCCAGGGCGCCAATGGTCATTGAACGTGGTTTCTTGGACATAGGGGGTTGATTCCGTAGCTGACTACGGGAGTAACCTTATCTCAGTCATCCATCTCATGAAAGGAGCCAACGTAATGTCTGAGCCCAAATCCGGTCGCGGTTCGCTGATCGCAGGGGGCGTTGCCGCCGTCCTGGCATCCGCCTGCTGTCTTGGTCCCCTGGTTTTAATCGCGTTAGGAGTTTCAGGCGCCTGGATCGGCAATCTGGCCGCCCTGGAACCCTATCGGCCCTGGTTCATCGGTGCGGCACTGGTGGCCATGGTGTTTGCCTGGCGCCGGATATACCGGCCTGCACAGGATTGCCAGCCGGGCGATGTTTGCGCGGTGCCGCAAGTACGCACAACCTACAAGGTTGTTTTCTGGATTGTCGCGCTGCTCATTCTGACTGCGCTGGCGTTCCCTTATGTTTTACCCCTATTTTACTGAGAGGCATAGCACCATGAAAAAATCACTGATCGCCACAGCGTTATTCCTGTTCGTTAGCCTGCCGGCCCTGGCAGCACCACAAACCGTCACCCTGTCAGTCCCTGGCATGACCTGTTCGGCCTGCCCGATCACCGTCAAGGCCGCTCTCAACCGGGTGGAGGGCGTGACCTCTGTGGATGTTCGTTATGAAGAACGCGATGCGACGGTCACCTTCGACGACGAGAAAACGACCGTTGAGGCACTGACGCAAGCCACCACCAACGCCGGCTATCCGTCCACGCTGAAACAATCTCAGGCAAAACAGGAGTAACCATGGCAAACCCCAAAACCCTGTTGCGGGTGAGCGTCATCGGCACGGTGCTGGTCGCCCTGTGCTGCTTTACCCCAATACTGGTGGTTTTGCTGGGAACCTTAGGCCTGACAGCCCTCACCGGCTATCTCGACTACGTGCTTTTGCCCGCACTGGTCTTTTTTATTGGCCTGACCTGCTATGCCGTCTGGCGTAAAAAGAAACACGACGCCTGCTGCGATAGCCCTTCAACCAAGGAGTAACGTTTATGAGTGACAACAACCTGCACATTGCGGTGATTGGCAGCGGTGGCAGTGCCATGGCTGCGGCCCTGAAAGCGACGGAGCGCGGTGCCCGGGTGACGCTGATTGAGCGCGGCACCATCGGCGGAACCTGCGTCAACATTGGTTGCGTACCGTCCAAAATCATGATCCGGTCGGCGCATATCGCCCACCTTCGCCGGGAAAGCCCGTTTGACGACGGACTGAGTGCCCAGGCACCGGCGGTGAATCGTTCAGCCCTTCTGGCTCAGCAACAGGCCCGGGTGGAGGAGCTGCGCGAGTCCAAGTACCAGAGCATTCTCAACGACAATGCCGCGATTACCGTCCTCAAGGGCGAGGCGCGGTTCGTGGACGAGCGCACACTGACGGTTACGCTCAACGACGGCGGCGAGCAGACGGTGCACTTCGACCGGGCCTTTATCGGCACCGGTGCCCGGCCCGCCGAACCGCCTGTTCCGGGGCTATCCGAGACGCCCTATCTCACGTCCACCAGTGCGCTGGAGCTGGATCACATTCCCGAGCGCCTCGTTGTGATTGGTGCCTCGGTGGTGGCCATAGAGCTGGCTCAGGCCTTTGCCCGCCTTGGCAGTCGGGTCACCATTCTGGCCCGCAGCCGGGTGCTGTCTCAGGAAGACCCGGCGGTGGGTGAAGCCGTGGAAGCGGCCTTCCGTCGCGAGGGCATCGAGGTGCTCAAGCAGACCCAGGCCAGTGAGATTACCCACAATGGCCGGGTGTTCACCCTCCAAACCAACGCCGGCACCCTGGAGGCGGAGCAACTGCTGGTGGCCAGTGGCCGCACACCCAATACCGAGAACCTGAACCTGGAGGCCGTCGGCGTGGCTACCGAGCGCGGCGCGATCCGGATCGACAACCACCTGCAAACGACCGCGTCCGGCATTTATGCAGCCGGGGACTGCACCGATCAACCCCAGTTCGTCTACGTGGCTGCCGCCGGTGGTAGTCGGGCCGCCATTAACATGACCGGCGGTGACGCCAGCCTCGACCTCAGCGCCATGCCCGAGGTGATCTTTACCGATCCACAAGTGGCCACCGTCGGTCTGTCCGAGGCGGAGGCCCAGGCTCAGGGATACGACACCGACAGCCGCACCCTGACCCTCGATAACGTGCCCCGGGCCCTGGTTAACTTCGATGCCGGGGGCTTCATCAAGATGGTCGCTGAGCGTGGCAGCGGACGATTGCTGGGTGTCCAGTCCGTCGCGGGCGAAGCCGGTGAGCTGATCCAGACGGCCGTCATGGCGCTGCGTGCGCGTATGACCGTGAACGACATTGCCGATGAGCTGTTCCCGTACCTGACCATGGTGGAGGGGCTCAAGCTCTGTGCCCAAACCTTCACCAAGGACGTGAAGCAATTGTCGTGCTGTGCGGGATAAGACGGTGCCGCCAATGTATAACATGGATGAGATCGTGGAACGGCTGGGTCTGACCGGCGAAAGGGAAGCCGCGCTTCATGTGACGCTGTTGCGCGAGCTTGCCCTGGGACAACCGGTCACTGTTGAGCGGCTCGCGAAGTCGCTCAACTGGACGACTGATGAGGCAGAGTTGGTGCTGGAAAAACTGCCCTGCGGGACCATCGAGTACGACGGCCAGGGACGGCTGATCGGCTCCGGCATCACACTGCGAGAAACCCCGCATGCATTTGTTGTCAACGATCGGCCACTTTATACCTGGTGTGCACTGGATGCCTTGATGTTTCCAGCTGTCATCGGCGAACGGGCGCAGGTGCAATCGCGTTGCCCGCAGACGAACAACCCGGTCACCTTGACGGTTACGCCACAGGGAGTGGTTTCGCTTGAGCCGGAGGACGCGGTCGTCTCTTTAGTCTCGGTGGCCGCAGCGGGAGACATTCGAAGTGCGTTTTGTTGCGACGTCCATTTCTTTGCTTCACGGCAGGCCGGGGAGGCCTGGGGGCGGGATAAAATGCATGTGCACATGGTGAGTGTTCAGGAAGGTTTCGAACTGGGGCAGCGGATTGCGCACCTTATACTCAACAGGGCAAGGAGTGACCAACATGGGAGCTAATACCCGAATGGTAAACCCCAACCTTGAAGGTGGGCCGGGGGCGCAAAAAGAAGGCTGTGTCATTTCCGAAGCGGCCCGTCTCTGCGGCCTGTCAGTGCATCAGATCCGGACTTATCTGGACATGCGATTGGTGTACGCCTGTGGCACCACTCAGGGGGGCTCTCGCTTGTTCGATGACGGCTGCCTGCAACGGTTGGCGTTGATCCGCTCCTGTCGTGAAGCCGGTCTCGGTCTCCCCGAGATTGCCGAATTTATACAGGCGCTCGACAACGGGGATAAAGGGCAGTGTCGAGCCGTCGAACGGCAAATTCAACACACAATTGCTGTTAAACGAGCCGCACTGAATCGCTGCACCCAGGCACTCACCAAGGCGGCGCATGGAGTGAAGTTGAGCGCTCTCAAAGGGCCGTAAGTTGAGGTGGCACCGGACAGTGGCCGAATTGGGCTTTTGCAGGGAGTCGTAACTCTTCAATGCATTGGAGGTGGTTTATGACGAACAATGAGCGCGAACCGACAGAAGTATCCCGGTCGCGCAATGGTTACTTGTGGGGGATATTGGCCGTGCTCAGTTGCCCCTGTCATTTGCCGATTCTCGCCATCGTGCTGGCTGGCACGAGCGCCGGCGCTTTTCTCGGGGAGCACTGGGTAATCGTGGGTATCGCGCTGACCGGCCTGTTCGTGCTGTCGCTGAGCCGACTACTAAGGGCCTTCAGCAAGTAACGGTCCGGTGTCGTATCCGGTATGGATCGCGGCCCACTGTATGTCAGATGCTAATCACGCGAGTTTACATTTACATAATAGCTGGAGAAAACTAAATGAATTTCGACAATCAACTGTTAAGTAAAGAGAAATACATACCACTTATACTCCGGGTCATTGTTGGCCTATTGTGGGTTTGGATGGGCATCGTTCCCAAGCTAATTTATCCTGAACCGAGAGTTGCGATGGTGAGTAAAAGCTGGGTAATTGATTTGCTACCCATGAGTCCGGCGCATTTCATCTTTATTCTGGCAATAGCCGAAATAATAACTGGAGTAATGCTTCTCTTAGGCCTGTTCACAAGACTTGCTTCAATAGCACAAGCATTAATGATTATTATGATTATTGTCGGTGTTTGGAATATCGCTGCGATGCATGGCATTACTTCTCCTCATGCACATTTGCTTATGAAAGATATTCCATTATTCGGGATAAACATGGTGTTAATAATTACTGGCGGAGGTCTGTACTCCATAGACAATTGGAGAAAACAGAGTAAGGGTGTTTAAAACTCTGAAGACTCTGATTGAAGTGTTCGACATAGGCGATAATATAGCTCTCGTCAACCGCATAGGATCGTTGCCGCCATGAACCAGTTAACCCTCTCCGAAGCCGAGTACCAGACCAAGAAGAGCAAAATTCGCCGCGAAATCTTTCTCGAACGAATGGACACGTTGATTCCCTGGAAACAGCTGGAGAAGAACGTAGCGCATTATTACCCAAAAGGTCAGGACGGACGGCCTCCTGTCCCGTTGTCTTCCATGCTGCGCGTTCATTGTATGCCATTGTTCTATAACCTGAGCGATCCGATCTTGAAATGCAGTCAACGCCGCGCGATCTAGACTCGCCCGAGGCTATCGCCGAAATGCTGGACGCCTTCTACCGGAAGGTCCTGGCCGATGATCGCCTGCGTCCGCTGTTCTTGGATGTGGCAGAAATTGACCTCAGAACGCACCTGCCGTGTATCCGCGCCTATTGGTGCAAGCTGCTGCTCGGCGAACGCGACGGCTACCAGAGCAACATGGTCGCCCGCCACTTGGCGTTGCACGAGCAACACCCTTTGCAGCTAGATGACTTTGAGCGCTGGCTGGAGCTGTTTCGGGAGACCGTGAACGCAGATTTTACAGGGCCGAGCGCAGACCGCGCCAAGACATTAGCAACACGGATCGCGGGGAATCTTGTGCGACTTACACGTTCACCTATCAGCACGTAACGGACGATCGCACAACCCACTTGCATCGGGAAGCTGAATCATAAGACATCG
Source organism: Pseudomonas sp. (assembly GCA_016763285.1). Lineage (GTDB taxonomy): Bacteria > Pseudomonadota > Gammaproteobacteria > Pseudomonadales > Pseudomonadaceae > Halopseudomonas. The sequence continues at coordinate 737 of JAESUC010000145.1, read as the reverse complement.
CAAAACACTTTTTCGGGTTCGATAAGGAGTCACAACCATGAGTCATTCCAACGACCAAAGCTTCGGTGACGACGGTCACCTGAACGGGATTTTTGACCAACTTGACGTCCCTGAGGACGTTCGCAGGCGTCTGGCCCAGGCGCAGCAAACCGTACAAATCAACATCCCGATCCGCATGGACGACGGCGCCTTGCAATTCTTTCCGGCCTGGCGCATTCGTTACGACGACACGCGTGGGCCGGGCAAAGGGGGCATCCGTTTCCATCCGGACGTGAGCTCGGAAGAAGTCACTGCGCTGAGCTTCTGGATGACCATCAAGTGCGCCGTGGTGGACCTGCCATTCGGCGGTGCCAAAGGTGGTGTTCGGGTCGATCCCAAGGCGCTCTCCCGACTGGAACTGGAACGTCTGTCGCGTGGCTATATCCGCGCTTTTCATGACCTTATCGGGCCGAACAGTGACATCCCGGCACCGGACGTCAACACCAACGACACCATCATGGGCTGGATGGCCGACGAATTTGCCCAGATCGAACGCCGTCAGGTACCGGCCACCATCACCGGCAAGCCTTTAGGGCTGGGCGGTTCCAGGGGACGCACCGCGGCCACCGGACGTGGCGCGCTGCAGGTGCTTGATCTGTGGGCCGAGCGCCGCGGCAAAACCCCTGAAGAACTCCGTGTGGCGGTCCAGGGTTTCGGCAATGCCGGTTATCACTTCGCCCGACTGGCCCGCGAGCGCG
>JAESUC010000144.1 GCA_016763285.1 Pseudomonas sp. | reverse complement strand
TGCAGCCTCCATCAGCAGGTGCGGCTTTTCGAAATCGTAGTCCCGGCGCGTGACGCGGCTGGGGCGGGTTTCGATGCGCATGGCGAAGCGCTTGATCACCGGCTCGTCGGCGACCAGGCCGCTGTCCTGAATGTAAGCCGTGGGGCGATCCAGCTGGGGGAAGCCGGTCTGGTCGTCACCGAATACCAGCAGGTGGTTATCGATGTCGTGTTCGAAATGGTAATGAATGCCTTCTTCTTCGCATAGACGCTGGACGAAATGCAGGTCGGTTTCGTCGTACTGGGTGCAGTAGATCCGCTGCGGATATTCGCTGTTGAGCTGGAAGCGGTAGGCATCGGCCTGGATGCCGTGATCAGCCAATACACGGCTGATGATCTCGGGCACTGACAGATGCTGGAAGATGCGTTGGTTGGTGCGATGACCGAGATAAGCCAGGTGCGGCACCAGGTCGATGTGATAGCGCGTCAGCCGCTTGCCGGCGTCGCCCTGGGCGACGCGGTGGATCAGACCATGGATGCCCTTGCCCTGGCCGGCGAAAGTGAAAAACGCCGGCTGCTGTAACAGTGCTTCGATGTCCAGATCAGGCCGTTCGCTGACCAGTTCCAGCTGGAAGCGGTAGGGCTGGCTGATGGCTTCGGTGCCGGTAAAGGACAGCACCTTGAAATCATGAATAATGCCGGGGATATCGAGTGTAAAGGCGGCCGTGTTGGCGGGGGCGAACATCCGTTGTTCCTTGTCAGCTAGAGCCATAAGGGTCCGGCCATACCTGGCCGCGCGCAGATTATCGCAGATCGATCAGTCCAATGATGTGAACCAGGCGGCAAAAAACGAAGGCGCGGCAATGCAAGAAAGACTATTGGGATCAACAGGATATATGCGCAAGAAGTTGCACAATACTTGGATGAGAATATTAATTGTTTTTCTTCAAACTAAGATAACAGCCAATATAAATCATTGTTAGTAATGGGTTTTCCGTGTCCTTCAGATAGCAATTGAGCGCGCGCTGGGGCACAATTGTGCTATTGGTTATTGAGCGCAAAGCAACTGTGGAGATTATTGTATGAAGGGCAACCAGGAGGTCATCGACTGCCTCATTTCACTGCTGCGCGGTGAGCTTGGTGCGCGCGATCAGTATTTTCTTCACTCGCGTCTTTACGAAGACATGGGCTACAGCAAGCTTTATGACCGTATCAACCACGAGATGGAAGAAGAGACGCAGCACGCTGACGCCATTCTCAAGCGTATTCTGTTTCTGGAAGGCCGGCCCGACATGACGCCTGATGCGATCCATCCAGGCTACAACGTGCCTGATATGCTCGCCTCTGATCTGCGCCTGGAATACGAAGTGCGGGATAACCTGGCTGCGGCCATTGCCCTGTGCGAGAAGCACAAGGACTACACCACCCGCGAGATTCTCGAGGTCCAGCTGGCTGATACCGAAGAGGACCATGCCTACTGGCTGGAGCAGCAGCTGCGACTGATCAAGATGATCGGTCTGGAAAACTACCTGCAGTCTCAGATCTGAGTTTCCGGGCGATAGCCCAGTCTCAGTCCTCCCCAATGCCGTCCTTTTATCCTGATGGGCACCGAGAGATCGTGCATGATCTCGCCGGTGTCACGTTTGTAGGTCTGCAATAGCAAGGTCTTCTCGTGACTACCACAGCGGCTGCCCGTGGAATCATTGAACAGGCGCTTGGTGCGGCAGTGCTGCGTGTCATGCTGCAGCTCACCGTTGGGCCGTGCGCAGAAAGCGTTATTGTGCGTCGGCACATAGCCGGCAATTGTTGTTGCGATGGCATACACCAGTGCAGGATTGTCCTTTAATAGCGGCTCCTGGATCGCTGGCAGCACCTTGTCGGTGTACTCGTCAAAGGCGCTGGTGTATTGCTGCGGCCGGGTCCCGTTGATGGGTTTGAGCGTGGTGTCGAACAGCCGCTCAAGGCTGATCGCACCCTTATCGATATCATTTTCGAAGCGTTGCTCGATGATCCGGGCTGCCGCCTGAGCCGCTTCGAAGCAGCGTTGGTGATACGGATCCAGGGCGACTTCCGCCAGCATCTCGCTTACCTGTTCAGCGATGGCGACCAGATGCCCCGCCTCCTTGCCCAGCAGGCGCGTTTGCGCATCGCTGCCGGCCAGGTCGACGCGCACCTGTTCAACGGCGGTTGACAGGCTGCCCAGCTGATCGCGATTTTCTCCACTGCTTTGGGCTATCAGTCCGGTCGCCTGCTTGACCGCGTTACCCTGCAGGCTGATGCCTCCCAGTTGCTGGTCCGCCTGGTTGATCAATTCAACACCATGTTGAATCTGGCCGGCCAGGTCGTTAATGCTCTCGGTCACGCGGCCAGCCTGGCGGTGCATTTCGTCGATAATGGAGGAGACCTCCGAGGTCGATTGGCTGGTGCGGCTGGCCAGTGCACGCACCTCATCCGCCACCACCGCAAAACCCCGGCCCATTTCGCCGGCTCTTGCTGCCTCGATCGCGGCATTGAGGGCGAGCAGGTTGGTCTGACTGGCGATGCCCTCGATTACCTGGGTGACCTGAACGATCTTGGCCGACCGCTCATTGAGCTGGGTGAGCAGCTCAAGGCTGTCCTGGGCCTTCTCCGCGAGTTGCTGCATCAGAGCGGTGGTGTGCTCCAGGGCCTGTTTGCCCGCTGTGCTACTTGCCAGCGCCACTTCGGCAGCCTGATCAGCATCGTCAGCATAACCGGCAGTTTGCTCGACCTGATGGGCGATCGCGCCAGCATTGCTGGCAGCCTGGGTGGTCGCCGCCAGTTGCGACGAGATACGCCCCGCCAATTGTTCTACGGAGTAGGAGACCTCTGCCGCTGCAATGGCGTTGCGGCACGTTGAGCGTGAAAGTCGCCTGGCCAGTTCGGCAAGGGCATCTGTATTGCCCTCGGGTGCCGGGGCCGGTTGGCGCAGCAGGGTCAGCCATGGCAGCACTACGAGGGGAAGCACAAACCAGAGCGAGTCGGGGCCCGCAAGAAAGATCGCTGCGGCCAGCAAGGCAATCTGAACAATCAGGCAGAGAATATTGTTATTGGTCTTGGTCAGCATGGCTCTCGTCCTTGGCCAAACCGCCGGAGCTGCAGGGTGCAACCGGGAGGTCTGGCTTCCAGTATGGAACTGGCGGCTTGAAGCGCAAATGAGTCTTTGGTCTACCATCCATGGTTCTTGAGTGGTTACAACAAGCGTGCCCGACTGTACCTTGCGACCCCTCACCCCTGGGAGTATAAGAATCGATTGCCTGCGGAGCCGTGAATGACCACCAACGATTCAACCAACCCCCTGAACTGGCGACCCGCCGGCCGTCGCGAGTGGTGGGGGCTTGCCGTACTGGTACTGCCGACGCTGCTGCTGGCCCTGGACATGACGGTACTGCACCTGGCTGCGCCGCAACTGAGCGCCGACCTGCAACCAAGTAGTGCGCAACTGTTGTGGATACTCGACATCTACGGGTTCATGGTGGCCGGGTTTCTTATCACCATGGGTACCTTGGGCGATCGGATCGGGCGACGCCGACTGCTGCTGATCGGCGCCTTTGCCTTTGGACTGGCCTCCATTGCTGCTGCCTTTGCGACATCCTCCGAGATGCTGATCGCGACGCGCGCATTGCTCGGTGTGGCGGGGGCGACACTCATGCCTTCCACGCTGTCGCTCATCCGCAACATGTTCCATGTGCCCCATGAGCGAACGCTGGCGATTACCGTGTGGATGACCGGCTTTATCGTTGGCACGGCAATCGGACCGCTGATTGGCGGCATCGTGCTGGAATTCTTCTGGTGGGGCGCCGTGTTCCTGCTGGCTGTTCCCGTCATGGTGCTGCTGTTGGTGGCGGGGCCGTTCCTGCTGCCAGAATTCCGCGATGAACAGGCCGGCCGGCTGGATCTGACCAGCGCACTGCTCTGCGTGTGCGCCCTGTTGCTGGTGATTTTCGGGCTCAAGGACATGGCTCGGGACGGGCTGAATCTGCTGGCGGTGGCCGCCGGGCTGCTGGGGCTCGCGGTGGGTACAGCCTTTGTGCGTCGCCAGCGCAGTCTTGCCGACCCCATGTTGGACATGGATCTGTTCCGCCGCCGCACCTTCACGGTCTCGGTCGTGGCCATGCTTATGTCCATTCTGGCGCTATCCGGTGCCTGGCTGCTGATTTTTCAGTACCTGCAAGGTGTCATGGGCTACAGCGCCCTGGCGGCGGGCGTGGTGATGCTGCCGTCGGCTATCCTGCAGACCATTGCCTCCTTGCTGGTACCCCGGATGTCGCGCTGGCTGCAGCCCTCGTGGCTGGTCAGCGGCGGGCTGGCCATAGCGGTGCTCGGATTCGTGGCCTTGTTGATGATCGAGGGCGCCAGTGGCGTCGGCTGGATGGTGCTTGGCACCATACTGCTTGGCGTCGGGGTCATGCCGATGATGATCCTCGGGACCGATCTGGTGATCAGCTCGGTACCGCCGGAGAAGACCGGTGCAGCGGCAGCGACGTCGGAAACGGCGACCGAGCTGGGTATGGCGATGGGCATTGCGGTGATCGGCAGTGTCGGTGCTGCGATATACCGGACCTACATGCAGGGCCGCATGCCACCGGGGCTGGATTCCGAGCAGATCGAGATCGCGACTGATACGTTGGGGGGTGCCCTGGGTATTGCTCAGCAACTGTCGCCGGCCCTGGCCGAGTCACTGCTTGTGGTCGTCCAGAGCGCCTTCGCCGAAGCGCTGCATGCCAACGCCCTGATTGGCGCCGCCAT
>JAESUC010000143.1 GCA_016763285.1 Pseudomonas sp. | reverse complement strand
TGCTTGAAGTGATCAAGATCGATCATCAATACGGCGATAGGCGATTGATTCCGATAAGCCCGCTCATATTCGACCAGCAGACGCTCCTCGAAGGCCCGCCGATTGAGCAGCCCGGTCAGACTGTCTGTGGCGCCAAGCGCCGCCAGTCTCTCGTTGGCTTCCTGTAGCTCTGCTGCACGGGATTGCACAAGCCGATCCAGGTCTTCGTTCGCCTTTATCTGCTGGTCCAGCAACGCATTCTGCGCGGCTGCAGATGCCTGCTCGGCCTTTTCCCGCAGCTCGCGCTCCGAATTCATGCGGTAGGCCAGCGCGAATGACAGCAGAAGGGCCTGCGTGGCGGTGGCTATCTGCATGACATTCTCGGTAAATACATTGCGCGGTAGAAAGCCGAGTTTGTTGAAAGCAAACACAATGCCCCCGGCAAGCACGAAGCTCCAGGCCAGGTTCAGATACCGGGCTGCTTCAAAGCCGTCGCGCCAGCGCACGATCGCAGCCCAGCAACCTGCCAGTATCCCGGCAAGGGCGAGCACGATGGTCGCCTGGATCAGCGGTCGGTAGGGCAGGTGGAACGCCGTTGCCATCGTTAGCAGCGGTAGGATCGCGACCACCAGCATAAACTTGTCCAACACCGGTCGTGTGATCGAGGTATCCAGGAATCTGCGGAAAAGCAGTGCGGAAAAGATCACGACACTGCTAAGGGCGACGATCAGAATCGAGTCATTCAACTCAGGCGTGTTGGGCCACAAATACTTGAACGTCAGGCCCTGGATGCCCGCCAGCAACGTCATGATCGATACGACGACCAGCACGTAGTACAGATAATTGATGTCTCGAATGGCAAAGAAAACCAGCAGGTTGTACACCGCCATGACCAGCATGGCTCCGTAGTAAAGGGCCCTGATCATCCCCTGGTTGTAATTGATTTCCACCATGGCCAGTTCCTGAGTCAGATTCAGGGGCACCTGGACCGCGGATGTACTCAGGATGCGCAGGTAAACGGCCGTGTCCACCGCTGGGCGTACTATTACCGGCACCAGAAAATGACTGTGGTCTAACGGGCGCTGGCGGTAGGGCTGCTGATCCCCCATCGAGTAGTAAGCCACCTGGGCCCCGTTCTCGAAGATATACACCTCGACATGGTCCAGGACCGGGTAGGCCACTTCCAACAGATAGGTCTGAGGCTGGGTATCGGCCTGGGTCAAGCCCGCCCGCAGCCAGTAGGCGGACGCGGAATAGCCAAAATTGAGCACGTCCTGCCGGGAATCCTGCCAGAGGGAGGAGGGACCGCGAACCTGGTCGATCGTCAGGGTACCGCTCGGGTCTTCCAGGTAGTCGACATAAGGCCCCAGTTGGACACGGGTCACGTCAGAGGTGAGGGGCAGTGTATCGGCGGAGGTCGGGAAGGCATGGCAAAGCAGGAAAGTCAGCACGGCGCAACAGACAAGGCGAAGGCCCTTGCTGTTCAAGCGAAACAAATGCGCGTGACTCGACATGGCAGCCATTCAGCCTCTATTTACTACGGACTTTATCGCTCATTCATCCAGCCGAACAAACGCTGTGACAAACACGGTTACAATGCCCAGCACCCTTGCCGGCGCACAGGGCCGTCATGGACGCATTTCCGAAAGGGTCTCAAAGCTGACGCCGTCCAGAGTGTTGTCGCGGCCACATGGCCATTTAGTCTTCTGACGCACCATTCGAGCGCGCAGACACACCCGGCAGCCGGTATGGACTGCTCCTGGGCTCACCAACATTGTCGGCCGGGTGCCGGCATTCTTGACATGCTCTTTTGGTCGCAAAAAGCCGGATTTCGGCCCGTTGTCGGATGCTTCCCCCGCATTGCTGATCCTGCGACACCGGCTGCCTGCGTCACTAATCCTAAGTGTCTTTTATGGAATCGTTTGTTCGATGTGTCTGGATCTGTTTCATATGGTCGGATTGACTTGTAAGACGACTGGTCATATTCTTGCGCCATGAGCCGAACAGCAAACCCCACCTTTGTTCCTGAATGCCTGATTACGGCTGGCCTTGATCTGTTCCTGAATCAAGGCTACAACGCCACGGGTGTACAAAAAATAACCAGTCATGCGGGCGTGCCCAAAGGGTCCTTCTACAACCATTTCGCGAGCAAGGAGGCCTTTGCCGCTGCGGTTGTCGCACGCTACTCCGACAACAATGCAAAGGCCTGGCAGCTGATGATGTCCACCGCACCCGACGGACCGCTCGACAGGATTCATCACGTCTTTGATCAGATGATCGCCTACCACGAGCACGGCGGACGGCTAAGCGGATGCCTCATAGGCATCTTTGCTGCAGAGATTGCTTCCTCCAGCGAGGCCTGCCGCAATGAGCTGCTAAAGGCCCAGGCGGCCTGGCGGGACCGTCTCGCAGAGCTGATTACCCACGCCCAGGCCGCCCAGGCGGTAAGAGGGGATATCGATGCGAGGCTGCTCTCCGAGACCACCTGGAACCTTTGGGAAGGAGCCCTTCTCCGGATGAAAATCGAAGGTTCCATCCGACCGGTCCGAGAGGGTATTGCTGTCATTCTCGATTTGCTCTATCCGCCAGTTCGGCCGCGTGTCAGCGCATCAGACGCCAGATAACCCATCGACTCAAAATCTCTGTAGAAAGGACTCCCCATGAAATATGTGTCCCCGCTCATCCCGCTGGCCCTGGGTTTCGTTCTCTTGCTCCTGTCGGACACCCTGAGGGAGACGGCTCTCATCAATGCAGTGCTGCAGTGCGTCCTCTTTGCCCTGGTAGTCTGCCTGCCCACCTGGCTTACCGGACGCATGTCCTACGTCGACATAGGTTGGCCCTGGGGCCTGGTAGTCATTGGCGTGGTTGTGTATTTCTACGGGGAGGGCGATGCCACCCGGGTTACCCTGGTGAGCATTGCCTACGTATTCGCAGGCGGAAGAATGGGCCTCGACGCCCTGAGAATGTGGATGTCGGGCGAGCTGAAGACCGAACTGCCGCGCTACGCCTACCAACGGCGCCGTTGGGAGAAAACCGGCAAGAACAGCGCGCCTCTGGTCAAGCAGGTGGAAGTCATCTCCCAGGGAGCCGCGAATCTATCGTTTCTCGCCATGCCGGCGCTGGTGATTGCCTCCAACCCGCAAGGCAGCATTTCGATATTTGAAATAATCGGTCTTGGCTTATGGTTCGTGGCCTTTGCCATGGAGTCCATCGCCGACCGCCAGAAGCATGGGTTCATCCGCCGGATGAAAGCGGCCGGGGAGAGCAACAAGGTATGCAATGTGGGTCTGTGGAAGTACACCCGGCACCCGAACTACTTTGCCGAGTGGATGGTCTGGAACGCCCTGGTCGTTGCTGCCATACCCTCCTGGCTGGCGTTGTATGACAACGAAGCCCTGGTGATCTGGGTCCTGCTGGGCGCAGGTGTGCTGATGGCTTCAAGGATCATGTACGTGACATTGGTGTATTACACCGGTGCGATCCCCGCAGAGTACTTCTCGGTCAAAAAACGTCCGGAGTACAAGGCGTATCAGCAGACCACGAACATGTTCTTCCCAGGACCCAAAAAAGGATAACCAGCTAGGGGTGGTTACCGCTCTGCCAGACAGGTACAACACCCTCTCTACCGCAGCTGCTCAGGCTGATTATGCTCACGGCGTTCGGCAAGCCACTGCTCCTTGCCCATGGCAGCCTGCTCGCCGGACATCTTCGCCAGCAGTTCGAAGTAGTCCTGGCGCAAGGGGTCGAGCATGACCTGTGCGCGGGGTTTGATACGGACCGCATACACTGTCTGCACGTTCTGATGATCGAAGGCACGCCAGGTTTGAGTGTCCTTGAGCAACTGATACTCATGGCCTTCCAGCGCAGTGATCAGCCGGTCGGTATTCAGGCTGCCGCTCCGGGTGACTGCATCGGCCCACTGGTAAACGATGCTGTAGGCCGAGGCGGCGGAGGTGGAGGGGTAGGTCTGGTAGCGCTCGACAAAGCGCTCGACAAAGGCCTGCCCGCGCGGGTGGTTGTACACATAGGGCACGTTCCAGGTCCATGCCGAGGCACCCAATACGCCTTCCATCAGCGCCGGGCCAGCCTGCTCCACCATGCTCAGGGTCAGATTGGGCACAACCACCTGCGCTGACTTGGTCAGGCCCATCTGGTGCGCCATGCGCATGCCTTTCACCATCTGATCGCCAAACAGGACCAACACCAGTACGTCCGGCTTGGCTTCGACGGCCGCCTGCATGGCTACGCGCAGATCCTTTTGCATTGCACTGGGAAAGGGAATCAGCATGCGGCCGTGTTCACCCACATCCTTGGTATCGGTAAAGTGGCGCATCGACTGCTCGGTGCTATGGCCCCAGGTGTAGTCAGCGGTGACGTAGAAGTAGCGACTGTCCGGCATCTGCTCGTTCAACTGCTGACTCAGAACGCGCGAAGCCATCCAGGCGTTGTAGCTTTCACGGAACATGTGCCGGTGCGCATCCTTGCCCGTGGTGTCGTTGGAGTAGGTCAGGGTGCCGAAATACAACAGGCCAAGGTCGCGCGCGCGTTTGCCGGCGGCGACGGCCACGGCACTGGATGCGCCGCCAAAGAGCATTTGAGCACCCTCGGCTGCCAGCTCGTTCACATTGTTGACCGCCTGATCGGGCCGGGACGCCGTGTCGCGTTCCAACAGGGCCAGTGGGCGGCGCAACACGCCGCCCGCCTGATTGATTTCTTCCACCGCCATTATCGCGCCCCGGGCCTGCATCAGCCCCTCCTGCGCGTATTCACCGGAGCGGGGCGCGTTGAGCCCAAGCAGGATAGGGTCGGCCGCATGGCCAGGTGGCGCGGTCATGAGTGCGCAGAGCAGGCTGCCCAGCAGGCAATATTTCCTTCTGATTTTCACTTGGCCAGTCCTTGTTATTGTTATCGGATGTTCAGTTCCATGGCCGAGGTATACAGCAGGAGGCAGTCATAGGGGGATTAGCTTTTGGTATAGGATTGCTAGTGGCCATCATCCTGTTGGCCAAGGGCATCAGGGCAGGTGCCCGCTACCAGCGAATCAGCCCTGGTACTGCAAAGCGCCCCAGCAGGGCGCAAAAGCCCACCGGAAGACAGTGCCATATGGCGAGATGGGGCAGGGTATCGATAGGGCATGCCAGGCCGTAGGCAAAGGTGCCGATCGCGCCGGCTGCAAAGCCGGTCAGGGTGCCTGCCGCCGGGAGCGACACGGGGGCTCCCCGGCGCAACCAGACAATCAGCACAGCAGCTGTGATAATGCCGAACCCTGTGCCTTGAAGCGCACAGTCCAAGCCGTGTTCGTCGGTCATGACCTCTCCCAGTCCCCCGTGCACAGCCTGAGTAATGATCGCGCTGGCAGGGATGATAGCCAGAATCAGGGTGCTCCAGAGCGTAGGGCCGGCGGAGTTGCCGACCTGGGGGTTGGCCATGCGCACCACGGTCCAGGCTGCTGCCCCGCCCAGGGCGGCCAACAGGCCGTTGGTAATGAAAAAGAAAGGGGAGGCCGTAGCCGAGGTTACCCCCTCCCACACACCCAGCAGCAGCGCGACCAGGGCAATGGTTAGAAGGGCGGCTCCAGCCACCCATAATGCCCCGTGACTCGCCCGCACCGGGCGGATGGGTTGCAGGTCTTCGGTCAGATCGTCAATCAGCGTCTGGTTTGCTTTCTTCATATTAGTTTGCCTTCTCCACCAGTGAGGTCAGTCGCTTCAGTCCCCGGTGAATGTTGATTTTGACCAGGCTTTCGCTCTGGCCGGTTCGCGCTGCCGCCTCGCTAATGGACAGCCCGCAGATCTTGACCAGGTCAATCACGCTTCGCTGTTTGTCGGGCAATTGTACCAACAGGCGATCCAGGCTCAGGCGCGCATATAATGCATCTTCTTCACCCGGCGCGACGAAGTCGGCATCCTCCATGGACTGCTCCTGTGACCGGTAAACACCGCGCAGATGGTCCAGCCATCGATAGCGGGCGATGGCCGCCAGCCAGGGCAGAAACGCCCGCGATGTGTCCCAGGTCGCGCGTTTGTTATGCATGGCGAGCATGACTTCCTGCACCAGGTCGTCGAGCTGCTGCGGCGCTACCCGACGGCGAAAATACTGTTCCAGCCACCGCTTCACTTCCGTGAGTAGCGTGCGATAGGCCGCCCGATCTCCCGTCTGGGCGGCAGCCATCAAGCGTGCGAGGGTGGGTTCATCCTGCTGCATTGTCCGATCACTCGACTTGAGTGCGTGGCGGCGAAGCAGAGCCACGCGGTGCCGATGTAGCAAGGCGCTTTCGCGTCATTTTGTCCGACCAATGCACCAGCGCCGCATCCATCGACACCCAGCCTCCGCCACGTACCATCAGCATCAGTGCCAAGGCAGCCCAGAGGCTATGGATTGTCCACCATGCATCCGGGTAGACAAAGATCTGGATCGTCAGGGTCATGATCAGCAGTGCCGTCGCCGAGAACCGTGTGGCAAGACCCAGGACCAGTAATAGCGGAAATACATGTTCGGCATACACGGCCAGGGGCGTCGCCAGCTCCGCAGCCAAAGGCAACCCGGTATATTCATATTCGAACAGTGTATAGGCGCTGTTCTTGATCGTTATCAGGGTGTCGGCTTCGACCTTTGTTCGTCCTGACCGCCAGAATACCCCCGCAAGGGCCAGTCGTGTCAGAAACAGGACCAGCCCCTCGGTGAAGGGAGCGGAGAGCGGCCGAATCAGGAATTGATAAGCCACTCTCGCCCTTTGCCATTGAGTAGATAGCATGGGCTGGATTACCCCTCTACAGGCGCAAGGGAGCCCATGCCAGCGGGTGTGACAATACTTTCGCAGGTACCCTTTTCTACCAGTTTCCAGGCGTTCCCCTGGTAATCCTTTGTCGAGGAGCCAGCGCAGCTGGTGCCGGGTCCGGCAGCACAGTCGTTCTCACCGGCTTTGGCAACACCATAGCATTTCTCCATCGGTGTTTTTTCCTGGGCACCTGCATTCGCCGCCATCAGGCCGCTTGCCAGGGTGGCAGTGAGGGGCAGTCCAGCAAGGCGGGCAATCGTCCGGGTGTTCATAGCAGTCTCCTTTATCCACACGTTGAGGTTTCAGCACGGCGCTTTATGGGCGTGCCTATCTGCTAATTCGTTGCGATCGCCCATTGGGTTACACATGAAAAAATAAATATCAGCTGTAACTATTTGCCGAGCCCGCGCGAACCAGAGAGTGCGTGCCTAACGCATACCTCATTCACGAGAAAACAGAATCTTTGAAAAGGACTTACCCATGAAAACGTCTACTCGCAAAGCCGCCATGACGGCCGCCTCCGCTGCTGCCTTCGCCATCTTCTCCATGGCGGCAAGCGCTGCCGATTTGCCGAAAGGCAGCAAGGGCGTCGCCATCAATGCCACTGACAAGGTCCATTGCTACGACGTTCACAGCTGCAAGGGCATGTCTGATTGCGCGACCGCCGAACATGCCTGTAAAGGCCAGAACGCTTGCAAAGGGCACGGCTTCAAGGCCATGGAAGCAGGCGAATGCCTGACCAAAGGTGGCACCATCGGTGACCTGGGCTGATAGGCCAGTAGCCAATCCTGATCGAACGCCGCAACCTATGTACTGCTCAGTTTGACACCTGCATTCATCCGCGAGTGCAGGTGCAAAACTGAAAGACTCGGAGCATGAACATGTCTCACCCCATTACCTTCCCCGGCTTCGGGCTGGGACTTCGCTCACCGCATTATCAAGAGTTTCTTGAGCAGAAAGTGCCGGTGGATTTTGTCGAGGTGATTTCCGAGAACTTCATGCTCGACGGCGGCAGACCGCTGCGTATCCTTGACCAGGTTCGTCAGAAACACGAAGTCAGCCTGCATGGGGTGTCCATGTCCGTAGGCTCTGCCCACGGCCTGGACTTGAACTACCTGGCTCGGCTCAAGGCACTTGCCAAACGCATAGAGCCTTTGTGGGTGTCGGACCACCTGTGCTGGACCCGAACATCCGCCCACAACAGTCATGACCTGCTTCCGTTGCCTCTCACCATGGAGGCATTGGATACCGTGTGCGCCAATATTCATCACGCCCAGGACTGCCTTGGGCGGACGCTGATGTTTGAAAATCCCTCGAGCTACCTGTCCTTTCCCGAAGACGAAATGACCGAGGCCAATTTCCTCAAGGAGATGGCCTCACGCACCGGCTGC
>JAESUC010000142.1 GCA_016763285.1 Pseudomonas sp. | reverse complement strand
GCCCGGCGGCAAGGTCAACGAACTGATTGCCCGGCTGCGTTATGCGGTGCCTGGCGTGACGCTGATTTCGCCGCCGCCGCACCACGACATCTACTCGATCGAAGACCTGTCGCAGCTGATTTTCGACCTCAAGCAGGTCAATCCGCAGGCGCTGGTATCAGTCAAGCTGGTCAGTGAAGTGGGTGTCGGCACGGTGGCCGCCGGTGTTGCCAAGGCGCGCGCCGACCACATCACCATTTCCGGCTATGACGGCGGCACGGGTGCGTCTCCGCTGACCTCGATCCGCTACGCCGGTTCGCCTTGGGAGCTGGGGCTTTCCGAAGCGCACCAGACCCTGCGCGGCAACGATCTGCGCGGTAAGGTACGAGTACAGACCGACGGCGGTCTGAAGACCGGACTGGACGTGATCAAGGCAGCCATCCTGGGCGCCGAGAGCTTCGGCTTCGGCACCGCGCCCATGATCGCCCTGGGTTGCAAATACCTGCGTATCTGCCACCTGAACAACTGCGCGACGGGTGTGGCAACGCAGAACAAGCACCTGCGTGATAACCATTACATCGGTACCGTGGAAATGGTGATGAATTTCTTCACCTACGTTGCCACCGAAACCCGCGAGTGGATGGCCAAGCTGGGCGTGACCCGCCTGCAGGACCTGATCGGTCGTACCGATCTGCTGGAAATTCTGCCGGGTAACACCAGCAAGCAGCAGAACCTGAACCTCGAGCCCCTGCTGTTCAGCAAGGACGTGCCGGCGGACAAGCCGCAGTACTGCGAGTCACCGCGCAACGAGCCGTTCGACAAGGGTCTGACTGCCGAGAAGATGGTCGAGCTGGCACGCCCGTGCATCGATGGCCTGACCGGCGGTGAGTTTGAAATGAAACTGACCAACTGTGACCGTTCCATCGGTGCCCGCGTATCCGGCGAGATCGCCAAGGTGCACGGCAACCAGGGCATGGCCAGCGTACCGGTGACCTATCGCTTCAAGGGTACGGCGGGCCAGAGCTTTGGCGTCTGGAACGCCGGCGGTCTGCACATGTATCTGGAAGGCGATGCCAACGACTACGTCGGCAAGGGCATGACCGGGGGCAAGCTGGTTATCGTGCCGCCCAAGGGTAGCCCGTTCCGCTCCGAGCAGACTGCTATCATCGGTAATACCTGCCTGTACGGCGCGACCGGTGGCCAGCTGTTTGCTGCCGGCAGCGCCGGCGAGCGCTTTGCGGTGCGTAACTCCGGTTGCCATGCGGTCATCGAAGGCGCCGGGGACCATTGCTGCGAGTACATGACCGGCGGCATGGTCTGCGTACTGGGCAATACCGGACACAACTTCGGTGCCGGTATGACCGGTGGTTTCGCCTTTGTACTGGATCAGGAGAACAGCTTCTTCGACAAGCTCAACCATGAGCTGGTGGAGTTGCACCGCATTTCCAGCGAGTCGATGGAGGCCTATCGGAGTCACCTGACCATGGTCCTGACCGAATACGTGGCCGAGACCGGAAGCGCCTGGGGTGCCGAGGTACTCGACAACCTGGATAACTACATCCGCCGCTTCTGGCTGGTCAAGCCCAAGGCCGCGAGCCTGGGCTCCTTGCTGAGCAGCACCCGCGCCAACCCGCAATAAGGTGGTTGACTGGCATCGGGCCCGATCGGTTTCGGTCGGGCCTGAACCCAAGGTGAATGTCTGCAGCCGTGCCATGTTGGCGCAGCGCTGCTGCTAAGAGGTTTTTTATGGCTGACCGTTTGAAAAACGATTTCCAGTTTATCGATGTGGGCCGCAAGGATCCGCAAAAACGCCCCTTACGGATGCGCAAGACGCAATTCGTCGAAATCAACGACCAGTTCAAGCCAGAGCAGGCCGCTGATCAGTCGCACCGCTGCCTGGAGTGCGGTAATCCGTACTGCGAGTGGAAGTGCCCGGTCCACAACTACATTCCCAACTGGCTCAAGCTGGTCTCCGAGGGCAATATTCTCGAGGCGGCCGAGCTGGCCCACCAGACCAACACCCTGCCTGAGGTTTGTGGCCGCGTATGTCCACAGGATCGCCTGTGTGAAGGCGCCTGTACCCTGAACGATGGCTTTGGTGCAGTCACCATCGGCTCGGTGGAGAAGTACATTGCCGACACGGCCTTCGCCATGGGCTGGCGTCCGGACCTGTCCCACGTGGTGCCGACCGGCAAGCGAGTGGCGATCATCGGTGCCGGCCCAGCCGGCCTCGGTTGTGCCGACGTATTGGTTCGCGCCGGCGTCAGCCCGGTTGTGTTTGATCGCAACCCTGAAATCGGCGGGCTGCTGACCTTCGGTATCCCGGAGTTCAAGCTGGAAAAGCTGGTCATGTCGCGCCGCCGGGAAGTGTTCGAGGGCATGGGCATTGAATTCCGTCTGAGCACCGAGGTGGGCAAGGATGTCACCATCGATGAACTGCTCGAGGAGTACGATGCGGTCTTCATGGGCATGGGTACCTATACCTACATGAAGGGCGGCTTCCCGGGCGAAGATCTGCCGGGCGTTTACGATGCGCTGGATTTCCTCATCGCCAACGTCAATCGCAACCTGGGGTTCGAGAAGTCGGAAGACGATTTTATCGACCTGAAGGGCAAGCGCGTAGTGGTCCTGGGTGGTGGTGACACGGCCATGGACTGCAACCGTACGTCCATTCGCCAGGGTGCCAAGTCGGTCCATTGTGCGTATCGCCGCGATGAAGAAAACATGCCCGGTTCGCGCAAGGAAGTGAAAAACGCCAAGGACGAGGGCGTCAAGTTCCTGTTCAATCGTCAGCCTATCGCCATTGTCGGTGAAGACCGGGTCGAGGGAGTCAAGGTAGTGGAAACACGTCTTGGCGAGCCTGATGCGCGCGGACGTCGCAGCCCCGAGCCCATTCCGGGTTCAGAGGAAGTGCTGCCGGCAGATGCGGTGATCATCGCGTTCGGCTTCCGCCCGAGCCCGGCCGAATGGTTTGCCGACAAGAGCGTGGATACTGACAGCCAGGGTCGCGTCGTTGCGGTAGAGCAGGCGCAGTATCGGTTCCAGACCAGCAATCCGAAGATCTTTGCTGGCGGCGACATGGTCCGTGGTTCCGACCTGGTGGTCACTGCGATCTGGGAAGGTCGTCAGGCTGCCGAAGGTATCCTCGAATACCTCGAGCTCTGATCGCGAGCGGTATACCCAGCAGGGCGCCTCCGGGCGCCCTGTTTGCTTTCTGCAATATGACTCCATCCCGCACTACACATCCTGCGGCATCCTGCCCCGCCAGTTCGATCGGCACCCGCTGATCTTTGTCCGCTTTTCCCGGTACAATGCCTGCTGATTCCGCAACTGGATGCTTATTTCATGCCCCAACTGAAAAACGACCGTTTCCTGCGCGCTCTGATGCGCGAGCCTGTTGATGTGACCCCGGTGTGGATGATGCGCCAGGCTGGCCGCTATCTGCCCGAGTACCGGGAAGCGCGCAGTCGTGCCGGTGACTTCATGGGGCTGTGCATGAATCCGGAGCGGGCGTGCGAGGTCACCCTGCAGCCCCTGGAGCGTTATCCGCTGGATGCAGCGATCCTGTTTTCCGATATCCTGACCATTCCCGATGCCATGGGGCTGGGGCTGTACTTCGAGACCGGTGAAGGCCCGCGTTTTCGCAAGCGTATCGATACCGCTGCCGATATCGAAGCGCTCAAGGTGCCGGATCCGGAGCAGGATCTGGGCTACGTCATGAACGCGGTGCGTACCATTCGCAGTGAGCTCAACGGCCGCGTGCCGCTGATCGGTTTCTCCGGCAGCCCCTGGACGCTGGCCACCTATATGGTCGAAGGCAGCTCTTCCAAGGATTTCCGCAAGACCAAGG